>WTJL01000069.1 GCA_011524845.1 Flavobacteriales bacterium
TTGGTGATGGATGGAATGGTGCGTTCCTCGACATCAGCATCCCTGCCCTCGACCTCTCTTTGGGAACGTTCACTCTTGAGGTCGGCGCCTACCAAGCGGTGTCGTTTGGCGTCGGATGCGAAACGGCGGTGGTCGAGACCGAAGGTTGCACAGACCCCTTGGCCTTCAACTACGATCCCTACGCCACCATCGACGACGGCTCGTGCTCCTACGACTGCGAATGCGAGGACGTGGACGAGCCTGTGTGCGCTTACGACTACCTCACCGGACAGTACCTCACGTTTGCCAATGCGTGTGAGGCGGAGTGTGCCAACGCTTGGATCGTTGCGGAGGGCGGTTGCGACGAGCAGCCCGTCTACGGATGCACCGACCCCGAGGCCATCAACTACAACCCCGACGCCACGGACGACGACGGGTCGTGTGTGATTGTGCCCGAGTGCACGGAAAACGAAGCACAGGTCATTGCCACCCTTCAAACCGACATCTGGGGAAGCGAAGTCAGCTACACCATCTCAGACGACAACGGTGTCCTTGTGGACGCACAGGGCGTGACCGACTACGCCCTCCTCTACCACTACTTCTGCCTTGGAGACAGCGCTGGGTGCCTCACCCTCGAGATGTTCGACAGCTTTGGTGATGGATGGAATGGTGCGTTCCTCGACATCAGCATCCCTGCCCTCGACCTTTCCTTGGGAACGTTCACCCTCGAGGTCGGCGCTTACCAAGCGGTGTCGTTTGGCGTCGGATGCGAAACGGCGGTGGTCGAGACCGAAGGCTGCACCGACCCCCTCGCCTTCAACTACGATCCCTACGCCACCATCGACGACGGTTCGTGCTCCTACGACTGCGAATGTGAGGACGTGGACGAGCCCGTGTGCGCCTACGACTACCTCACCGGACAGTATGTGACGTTTGCCAATGCGTGTGAGGCGGAGTGTGCCAACGCTTGGATCGTTGCGGAGGGCGGTTGCGACGAGCAGCCCGTCTACGGATGCACCGACCCCGAGGCCATCAACTACAACCCCGACGC
The DNA here is from genome assembly GCA_011524845.1 of Flavobacteriales bacterium. Taxonomy (GTDB): domain Bacteria; phylum Bacteroidota; class Bacteroidia; order Flavobacteriales_D; family Sanyastnellaceae; genus UBA11663. The sequence goes on from WTJL01000069.1 coordinate 1,031, forward strand.
CACGGACGACGACGGGTCGTGTGTGATTGTGCCCGAGTGCACGGAAAACGAAGCACAGGTCATTGCCACCCTTCAAACCGACATCTGGGGAAGCGAAGTCAGCTACACCATCTCAGACGACAACGGTGTCCTTGTGGACGCACAGGGCGTGACCGACTACGCCCTCCTCTACCACTACTTCTGCCTTGGAGACAGCGCTGGGTGCCTCACCCTCGAGATGTTCGACAGCTTTGGTGATGGATGGAACGGTGCGTTCCTCGACATCAGCATCCCTGCCCTCGACCTCTCTTTGGGAACGTTCACCCTTGAGGTCGGCGCCTACCAAGCGGTGTCGTTTGGCGTCGGATGCGAAACGGTGGTGATCGAGATTGAAGGGTGCACCAACCCTTCGGCGTTCAACTACGATCCCTACGCCACCATCGACGACGGGTCGTGCTCCTTCGACTGCGAATGCGAAGACGTGTATGAACCTGTGTGTGCATACGATTACTTCACTGGCCAATACATCACGTTCAACAACGCATGTGAAGCCGAGTGCGTCAACGCGTGGGTTGTGTGGGACGGTGATTGTGCCGATCAGCCCATCTACGGGTGCACCGACCCCGAGGCCTTGAACTACAACCCCACCGCCACGGACGACGACGGAACATGCGCCTACATTCCTGAATGCTCCGACGAAGAAACTGCAGTGGTCATTCAAACCACGGCAAGCGATTCTCTGAACGACCTCGGCATTTTCTTCTCTCTGTACTGGAACTTGACCACGGACCTGGGCGTCTACCAGAACCTCGTGTACGACTACAGCGACTCCACCAACGTGGCCTATGGATGTCTGGCGGACGGATGTTACAACTTCTACTTGTACGATTACGGCTGGGCTCCTGGATTGGCCAGCGCCGAAGTCAGTCTGGACGGCGAGGTTCAATCGTATGCTGTACCCTTGAACGAGTACGAGGCCGTGTTTGCCCTCGGTGTCAACACGGAGGGATGTGAAGTGACGTACCCCGGTTGCACAGACCCCGAGGCCTTGAACTACGATCCGTCGGCCACGCTCGACAATGGCTCATGTGAGTACCCCTTCGAGTGCGAAGTCGGAGAAGTGGCCTACGTCTACTTGTACACGTCAAGCTTCCAAATCAACCTCGACATTGTGACCAACGATGGCGATTGGGTGTTTGGCCAGGAAGACGAGTTCAACTTCGGTGGCGTGTACGGAGAGATGTGTTTGGAAGAGGATGTTTGCTACACCGCCATCGTGACAGGCGACTCTTTGACCGGAACCGAATGGACGGAAGGACTCTTTGCAGTCAACACCGCCTTTGAGGAAATCGTGTACGAAGAATGGACTCAAGAAGGCAACACGTGGGTTGTTCAGTTCAGCCTCAACAACGATTGCGAAGGAGACGTCCCCAACCCAG
>WTJL01000141.1 GCA_011524845.1 Flavobacteriales bacterium
GGCTTGAAGGAAAAGGTGACCGAGAACGTCACGTATGCCGTGAGGCTGGACTTGTTCAGCAACTACCTCGAGGAACCGGAAGCCGTCGACATTTTTTCTGACCACGTGTTGACCCTGAAGGTGAACGATTGGTTGTCCACCACGCTGGGGTTGACGTTGATTTACGACAAGGACGTGCAATTGATGTTGCGCGAGCCCGACCCCGACAATCCGGGCGACGAAGGGGAAATGGGCCCCGGCGTCCAGCTGAAACAAATCCTTGCTGTAGGTTTGTCCCTGAAATTTTCTTGAACGCATGAAAGCATTCGTGTTTCCGGGCCAAGGTGCCCAATTCCCCGGCATGGGGAAAGACCTGTACGACGCCTCTGACAAGGCGCGTGCCCGTTTTGAAGAAGCGAACGACATCCTCGGATTCGACATCGCCTCCATCATGTTCGACGGCACGGCCGACGAACTCAAGCAAACTGCGGTCACACAACCCGCCATTTTCCTGCACTCCGTCATTCTTGCCGAATGCTTGGGCGACGACTTTCAGCCAGACATGGTTGCGGGCCACAGCCTCGGTGAATTCAGTGCCTTGGTGGCGGCAGGCGCGTTGAGCTTTGCCGACGGCCTTCGTTTGGTGAGTGCACGTGCCAACGCCATGCAGAAGGCCTGTGAACAACAGCCGTCCACCATGGCTGCCGTGCTCGGATTGGAAAACGAAGTGGTCGAGCGCATTTGCAACGACACGGACGGCGTCGTGGTCGCCGCCAATTACAACTGCCCTGGCCAGTTGGTCATTTCCGGTGAAGTTCCTGCCGTGGAAGCGGCGTGTGCGGCATTGAGTGAAGCAGGCGCACGCCGTGCGCTGATGTTGCCTGTGGGTGGTGCGTTCCACAGCCCATTGATGGAACCTGCGCGCGAAGAATTGGCCACGGCCATTGCCGAAGCCGACATTCAAGCACCACGTTGCCCCATCTACCAAAACGTCAGTGCTGAACCCACGAGCGATCCCGACTTGATTCGTCAGCAACTCGTGGCCCAGTTGACTGCCCCGGTGCGCTGGACCCAAACCATGCACACCATGATCGCCGATGGCGCCTCAGAGGTGACAGAGGTTGGTCCCGGCAAGGTGCTGCAGGGCTTGTTCAAGAAAGTCGACCGGGCATTTCCCACGGTGTCTGCCGGCTTGGAGACCGCCTGACACCTCTTTCATTGAACCAACACCAAAAAAGGCCACCCTCGCGGGTGGCCTTTTTCGTTCGTTGTGAATCGAAGTGGAGGGGGTTAGGAAGACGCTTCCTCCCCTACTTGGGTTGCGTAGGCAAAGAGGTTGGACACTTCATGCTCTGCTGCATGAAGGGCCTCCCGAAGCGCTCGATTCTCAGAACGAAGGTCGTCGTTGCGCTGCTGGGTGCGCGCCAACTCGGCCTTCAACCGAAGGAATTCACCCATCACCGCTTTGCGCTCTGCAAGGGCTTCGTGAAGTTGTTTTTCGAGCAATGCTTCCATGTCGTGAAAGATAGCGCCGAAGGAGCGTGACCGCCGCGAGCCTAGACGGAGTTATCAACCAGCGAAGCCCCCCTTTTTGTGAACGCGCCGCCACCAGGCCAAGAACACAAATCCTGCAACGCCAAAGAAGGCACACCCCCCGTACAAGCGGAGCAACACCTCAGGGTCCGCAGCGTACCACGACCCCGAGAAAAACGCTCCTGCACCGATGCCGACTTCCAGCGACATCAACATGGTGCTCAAGGCGGTGGCCGAGCGTCCCTCAGGTGCCAAATCAATGGTCCATGCAAAGATGGCAGGCATGTTGATCCCAATGGAAAAGCCGTACACCACCCCCGCAACGAGCAAGATGGTCACAGACGTGGCCGCGGAAAACAGGGTCATGCCAATCGCCAACAACACGGCCCCCAGCATGAGCAATTCCACACGGCCGTATCGGTCCGACGCCTTTCCAGCGACCAGCCGAGCGCCAATCGACGCGGCCACGACAACGGTGTTGAAGGAGCCCTTGTATTTGAAACCCAAGTCCGCCACCAAATCAGGTGTCACTGTCAAAAACGTGCCAAAGGCGATGGCCACCGGCAACAAAAAAACCGACGACGGCCACGCGCTTGGCTCCACCGTCCCTCCTTCCAACACATTCAAATCTTGCCACTCCGGTTTGCGTGCGCCACGCAAGGTCTCAGGCAGCAAGGTGGTCATGGCGTAGGCGGCCACACCCAACGCACTGCTCGCCAAAAACATGGCGTCGTAACCGAACTCCACGGCCAGCCAACTGCCCAACGCTGGACCGAGCGCCATGCCCGCGTTTCCAGCCACGCCGAGGTAACCAAACGCCTCTCCCCTTCGATCGGGCGGCGCCAAATCCGTCAAAAACGCACTTGTTCCAGTCGGTCGAAATCCCGTGGACAAGCCGTGGAGCAACCGGACGATGAGGAATCCTGTGACCGCCATGGCCACACTTTCCATGCGGGCCACCCCGATGTACGCGAACCCTGCAAGCGCAGTCACTGCCGTGCCAAACAACATCACGGGCTTGCGTCCTGCACGGTCTGCCACGCGCCCTGCCACAAAGCGGCTCACAAACGCGCCGATGGTGAACAGCGCCACGATCCACCCGATCAAATGGTGGGCCCCCATGTTGGACAGGTAGCCGGGCAACTCGGGAAGAAGCATGCCGAAGCTCGCCATGAACAGCACGGTTCCCGTGCAGAGGAGCCAAAACGTCGGGGTAAAGAGGGGCGCGTTCAAGACCGCGAAGGTAGTCCGCGATGCGCTCCCTACCTTTCACCCATGGCACGACAGTACCCCCTCAAAGTCTTGATCGCATGGGGCGAGGCCATTTCTGGCAACGCAGAACTGCGGGACTGGCTTTTGAGCCACGGATATCCGGAATTGGGACTGTTTGTTCACGCCATGCACAACCAAGCTTCGGCACGAGAATGGCTCCTCAACGAAGGCTTTCCAGAGTTGATGGCACTGTGCGGCGGAGCCGAAGGCGATGCCCGCGCGGTTCAATGGTTGCGCAACCACAACCACCCCGTGCTCGCCCAAATGGCCCTCGCCGCCGACAACGACGACGACGCCATGCGTGACTTACTGGAGCAAAACGATCGGATTTGGGCCAACCTCGCCCTGAAAATTCGCTCCATCAAAAACGGCATCGAAGAGCGCCACAACGACTGGCACAGCTTCAACCGGGATTGACGGCTCAGCCGGCGTCGGGCGTGGTGAAGGTCAAGCTGCTGAGGGCGTCTTCACCGAGCCATGCGTTCGCCACGTCCAACAAATCTTGAGCGGTCAACGCATCGATGGCGTTCACGAGGGACGCCAAGGTCTCGACGCGGTTGTACATAAGGTAGGTCTTGGCCAACCCAGACAGCACCGTGGCGCCGTGTTCATGGCCCAAGGCAATCTGCCCAAGGAGTTGTTGTTTGGCGTCGTGAAGCTGACGCGTTCCAAGCGCTTTGGTTCGAATGGTCTGCAGCTCTTTCCGGACCAACCGCTCCACCTTTTTGTGAAAGCGTGCGTCCGTGCCAAAATACACGTTGAACACGCCGGCATCTTGGTAGACAGTGTGGTTGGCTTCGATGTGGTACGCCATGCCATGCTTCTCCCGGATGTTGAGGTTCAACCGACAGTTCATGGCAGGCCCACCGAGCAAATTGGCCACCACCGTCATGGCCAGCTTGTCCTTGGAGTCGCCCCCCGGGGCAAGACAACCGGTGAGGTGATGCACTTGATGGATGCCCTTGGGCTCCACAAGGTGAAACGGAGCGACGCTTTGGGGGGCGCGACGTGACGTCTGTGTGCCGCCTGACGCCACCGACGGCACCGACACGTCGCCGTAGTGTTTTTCAGCCCACGACAAGACCTGGTCCCACGTCACGGACCCCACCACGCCCAACACCATGTTGTCAGGGCGGTAATGCCGCGCCACAAAGGACTTGACCTGCGCTTGCGTCAAGGTCTTGACCCGCTCGGCTTGGCCCAATATGGGGGCCGCCAAAGCATGGCCACGAAACAGCCCCGCCTCGAACGATTCAAAAATGACATCGCCCGGCTGGTCTTGAACGCCTGCGATTTCGTCCAGAATGACGTCCCGTTCCTTGTCGAGTTCTCCCGCCGGAAACGTGCTCCGAAACGCGATGTCCGAGAGCAACTCGAGCGCACGCTCGGTGTCCTTGGCGCGCTGAGACGACGTGATCCACGTGTCTTCTTTGGTCGTGTAGGCGTTGATTTCGCCCCCCACCGATTCCATGCGGTTGAGGATGTGAAACGCCTTCCGCTTCACCGTCCCTTTGAACAACACATGTTCAATGAAATGGGCCAAACCCGCTTCATCGGCCCCTTCGTCGCGGGTCCCGGCGTTGACCACCAGCGCGCAGTGTGTCACCGCACGGGGCATCCAGGCATGAATGACGCGAAGCCCGTTGGGGAGAACGTGGGTTTGGAATTCAGGGTTCACGGCGCAAAGGTCGTGCGCAATCCCGTCTCAGGCCCAAGTGGACAAAAAGGCCAACATGACCGTCCCTGCCACCACCATCACAAGCAGGGTGTACGGGAGGATGTCACGTGCAGACAGCCCCGTGATGCCCAAGAGCGGAAGCGCCCAAAACGGCTGCAGCATGTTGGTCAACTCGTCCCCAAACGCCATGGCCATGATGCCGCGTTCGAAGGGCACCCCCAGGGCATGGCACGCTTCCAAGACCAGCGGTCCTTGCACGGCCCACTGTCCTCCCCCACTTGGCACAAACACATTCAACACGCCCGATGACACAAACAGCGCCTCGGGCAACCAAGACGCCGACGTGGCGCCCACCAACGATTCGGCTAGCCATGCGCCCAACCCAGTGCCCGACACCATGCCCATGATCCCGAAATACAGCGGAAACTGCACCAAGATGCCAGACGCCCCTGAAATGGCGTCGTCCAATGCGTTCAGCAATCCTTTCACCTGTCCATGGGCCACCAATGCCGCGCCCAGCAACACCATGTTGATCCAGTCCGGCGTCACAAACGCCAATTGGGTCCATGGCCCTGACTGGGACGCCCACAACACAGCCCCTGCCAAACACGCCACGCCCAACACGTAAGGCACGGCGCGACCTGCGTCCAACCGCTCTGCGAATCCGTCGACGGTCGCTTTCCTCGACGGAGCGCGTTCCGGTGCCTGAGCAGGAAGAACGTTGCCTGAGGACACCACAAGGCGCCTTCCCAACCACACAAACGTCAACACCACCGCCACCATCACTGCTCCGGTCACCACTTGGCTCCAACCGGTGAGGGCGGTGTCGCTCAGGGTCAAGGCGTCGGGCAGATCCCCCGCCCATGAAGCCTGAGGCACCAGAGACGCCAAATGACCGGACTCGGCCACCTTCAGAGGTGCGGATCCCCCCAACCCACCATGCCACACCAAAAGGCCGGTGTATCCCGCAGCGCCCAACACACCGAGGGGCACTGTCGAAAGCGGAGACTCAGGACCTTCTCGCCGACGACGGTCCATCACACCACGAACCAAGATGGCCCCTGCGATCAATCCAAGTCCCCAATTCAGCCATCCCGTCAGCATGCTCAACAACGCCACCTTGGCCGGCGCGTGGGCAGGGGTTTTCACGATCCAGTGGATGGCTTGACGCAGTGCACTCAGCACAGGTGGAGCGAGGGCAAGCACGTGCCCCAGCACCAGCATGAACATCGCTTGAAACCCGAAGCGGATCAGGCCAGGATTCCAGAGCCCTTGCGTCCAGGCGTCCGCAACTTCCGTCACTGAAGCTTGGCGCAGCGCGAGGAGTGCGGCCAACAAGGTCAGCAGCACCGCAATCGAAAAGGGACTTGGCAACCAACGCTGAAACCCTTGGGCATACGCGTCAAGCGCACGTTCCAAGCGGCTGGTCGGGTCGGCGGCCATGCGCCGAATCAGAAGGGCAGGTCGTCGTCGTCCGCGGGTGCCGCAGCGGGCATGGGCGGAACCGGAGGCATGGGGGCTGCACTCACCGCAGCGGGTTGTTGGCCGGCTTCAGCACCTCCAGCTTGGTCGCCGCGCTCGATGCGCCACGCGTTCAAGTCCACGTAGTACTGACCGTTGTACTCACGGCCACGGAGGTCAAATTTCACGTTCACCACGTCGCCCTCAGCGTACTGACCCAGTTGTTCCGACTTTTCCTTGAGCGCCGAGAACTTGATGTCCTGGGGGTACTGCTCCATGGTCGTCACGACGAAGTCGCGCTTGTAGAATCCACTTGGAAAATCTTGCTGGTCAAACAGCTTCTTGAGGGTGCCTTTCACTTCAAATGCCATGAAACGAAGGTAGGCTTTGGGCCTCTTTTTTCCGCGTCAACCGGCGTTGAAAGCGAGGAGGGTTTTCCACGCTTCATCCACCATTCCTTTGTCCAAAAACTCCGCCGCCATGCGGTGGAGGGCGTTCTCCAATTCCGCGCCGTCGTCCTCGTGCTCCATGAACACGTCGGACAGCTCGAGGAGCTTGTGCTCGTTGACGTCGGTTTCGTCCGGCATGGCCTCCGTGCCCCCCAACATGGCGAGGTGGTTGCCCGTCAGCACCCGGCTTGTCCGAATGTCCTCAGGCAACGCATCGACCCCCATGCCCATCACACCCAACGGCTTGGGCACCGTGAACAACGCATCGCCGTGGGCACGCACGTAATGGGCACCGCCGCATCGCCCCACCAAATCCAGCTTGGTGGCGTCCGGAACGCCCGCTTCGTTGAGGACGTCGTCGCGGAAATGCATGCGAACGATTTCGGCAAACACCAATTGGCCTGCGCCACCTTGATCGCCCAACGATTCAAGCTTCAACACCTTGCATTCCAACTGCACGGGAGACTCTCCCACGCGGGGAGGCTGAACCTCTTCCGACGCCACAGGAGTCAACCCCGCTTTCACAAATTCATCCACCCCTTCAGCGTAGTCCGTGCTGGCAAGCGAGCATGCGTGCACCAATGCGTGGTCCACGAGGTTCACCACGACTTCGCCCACGTCTTGAACGTTGTCCCAGGTGTGCTTGGTCGTGGCATCCCTGCCACGTCGTGCGGGCGAAAAAATCACCAGAGGTGGATTCGCCGAGAAAACATTGAAATAGCTGAACGGCGCAAGGTTCACGCGCCCCTCGGCATCGACTGTGCTGACGAAGGCGATGGGACGCGGCGCGATGCCTCCGAGAAGGCATCCGTGCAACGTCTTGGCGTCAAGGTCTGCTGGCCGGTACGTGACGTGCTTCCCCATGCTCATTGGGCGTCGTGGGACTCCACAGCGGAAATGGACCCCATGACCTTGTCCTTGAGCCCCTCCTTGAAGTCGGCGATGCGGGCGCGCAAGGCGTCGTCGGACGCGCCGAGGATTTGGGCGGCCAAAATGCCGGCGTTGGTCCCACCATCCAGGGCCACCGTGGCCACAGGAACGCCTGAGGGCATTTGCAGGATGCTCAGCACGGAGTCCCATCCGTCGATGCTGTTTCGGCTTTTGATGGGCACCCCGATGACAGGAAGAGGGGTCAGCGACGCCGTCATGCCTGGCAAGTGCGCCGCACCTCCAGCCCCGGCAATGATCACCCCCACGCCTCGGTCGGCTGCACCGCGGGCGTATTCCACCATGCGGTCAGGGGTGCGATGGGCAGACACCACGGTCATCTCACACGCCACACCAAGTTCACGGAGCACCTTTTGGGCGCCTTCCATCACAGGCAAGTCGCTTGCGCTCCCCATGATGATGCCAACGGATTTGTTCATGGTGCGAAGATACTGCCCTCCGCGGTCCCTGCCAGTCTTGTTGCGGGTCAGCCTTTGCGCGCGTCGATGCGCTTCTTCAACTCCGAGGCCAATTCGTAGTTCTCTGTGGCGATGGCCTCGTCCAGCTGACGCTGCAAATCCTCCAGCGACTCTTCCCGAGATTCAGTCACTTCGAGGGCGGCATCCTCTTCGCCTTGAACTTGACTCTCTGAGCCGTCAAGGTCCACGCCGGCCTCGTCCATGACCTGTTGGCTGCACCGAATGGGACATCCAAACCGAACCGCCACCGCCACCGCATCCGACGACCGGGAATCGATTTGCTCCTCGCGGATGCCATCGGTCACGGTCAGCTGGGCATAGAAGATGCCTTCGACCATCTTGTGAATGAGCACCTCTGTCACCTCCATGCCGAAGGCGGTCATGGTGTTTTTCATCAAGTCGTGCGTCAAGGGGCGACTTGGCCGCATGTTTTCCAACTCGATGGCAATCGACTGGGCCTCGGCCCCTCCTATGACGATGGGCAACTTCCGCTTGCCCTTCACTTCTCCCAGCACCAAAGCATAGGCCCCCGACGACGAGCCACTGAGGGCGATGTCTAGAATTTCGAGGTCAATTTTCTTCATGGCGATGGAGTGTCAAGAGGGCCGGACGACGAACTGGATCAGCCCAAGTCCTTGATGGCCGCGGTCAATTTAGGCAATACCTCGAAGGCATCGCCCACAATGCCGTAATCGGCGGCCTTGAAGAACGGGGCTTCAGGATCGGTGTTGATCGCCACAATGACCTTGCTCTGGTTGACCCCCGCCAAGTGCTGGATGGCCCCTGAAATGCCTGCCGCGATGTACAAATCTGGACGGATGGTGATGCCGGTTTGTCCAACGTGCTCGTGGTGAGGGCGCCACCCCATGTCGCTCACGGGACGGCTGCACGCCGTGGTGGCCTGCATGGCCTGGGCCAATTCTTCCACGATGCCCCAGTTCTCGGGGCCCTTCAATCCACGACCGGCAGAGACCACGCGAACGGCTTCTGGCAAGGGCACAGAACCGTCTTCGCTCGACGACTCAAATCCTGTCACCGACAAACGGGCTTCTCCTGCCTCGGCGTGGAAGGCTTCCACTGAGGCCGCTGCGCCGTCGGAGGCCACACCAAACGCGTTGGGCGTGGTCGTCACAACGGTGGTGTCGGTGTCCATGCGGACGTGGGCCATGGCTTTGCCAGAGAACACATTTCGCTTCACAGAAGCGCCGTCGATGAGACCCGTCACGCCGGGCACCATGCCCGCGCCCAATCGGACCGCCACACGTGGGGCGACAGCACGGCCGACATGGTCGTGCGGAGCGACCACCAACGTGGCGCCTTCAGACTCTGCGGCAGCGGCCACGACACGGGCGATTTGGCCTTCGTCTTGAAGGGCCTCCGCCATGTGCAGGACCTTGGACGCCCCAGCGGCACCCGCACCTCCGTCTCCGTTCAACTCACCCACCATCAACGCCGTCACCGAGGCGCCACATTGTGTCGCGTAGGACACCGCTTCCAAGCCTGCCTTTGTGGCCTGGCCATTTTTTGTAGGGACAAATGCCAAACAATTCATGTCGTTCAGATTGGGGGTTAGAGGACTTTGGCTTCTTCGCGCAACAAGCGAACGAGTTCAGAAGGGTCGTCGGCCGACACCATTTTGCAATCTCCCTTGGCAGGGGGCAATTCAAACTTGGCGACGCTTGTGCCTTGGGTTCCGCCTTCAGGTGCGACGACTTGAAGGGGCTTGGTGCGTGCGGCCATGATGCCGCGCATGTTGGGGATGCGCTGTTCCGCCATGCCTTTGGCAGAGCTCACCACCACGGGAAGGCTGGCCTCGACCGTTTCCAATCCGCCACTGGCCTCGCGCTTGGCTTTCGCCGTTCCTCCTTCGAGGTCCAACGACGTCGCCAACGAGATGTAGGCCGCGTCCAACATTTCAGCCAGCATGCCTCCCACCACAGAACCGTTGTGGTCGATGGTCTCCTTTCCACACAAGACCACGTCGTACCCGCCCTGCTTCGCGTGATTCGCGATGAGGGAGGCCGTGTGAAGGGCGTCTTGGGGTTGGGCATCGATGCGAACCGCATCGTCTGCGCCAATGGCCAACGCCTTGCGAATGACGGGATCACAGTCCGCTTCCCCCACCGTGATGGTGGTGACCGTGCCGCCGTGTTGCTCTTTCAATTCGAGCGCACGAACGAGGGCGTACCATTCGTCGTAGGGATTGACAATGAATTGAACGCCATTGGCGTCAAATTGAGTGTCGCCTTCCGTGAAGGCAATCCGGCTCGTGGTGTCCG
>WTJL01000094.1 GCA_011524845.1 Flavobacteriales bacterium
TTGCCGACAGCAATGACTTTGATGATGTCGGGATGCTGTTGAGCCAGGGCCACTGCACGTTGAATCTCCGCCTCGTTGGCTTCGAAGTCTTGCACGGCGTGGTTGGGGGAACCGGTCCAGGCGCCCTCGCAATCGATCCATGCCCCGAGCATGACGTACATCTCAAAAGACGGGTCCGCTTGCTTCAGCTCGGAGATGGCCTTCACCACATTGGACGCGTGCGGCAACTGGACGTTGTACGTGCGCAAGAAGCGGATGCCCATGGCATGCAGAATGCGCATGTCTTCCTTCAACTGTGCAAGGGTCGGTTGCTCCGATCGACTCACCCCACGGTATCCGCCGTAGGAGATGGCGGGGTAGTCAGGATTGCCGAGGAGTTCAGAGGCCGAAAGGTCTTGCATGGGGTCAGTCTTGGGGGCTTGCCCGCACGAGGCGAGCACCGCCACGAGGAGCATCAGGAAGGTCGCGGGTCGGAACCACCGACCCGTGCCTGTGAATGTAATTGGGAAAATGCACATGGGTCGCATGGTCCAGCGGTCAGGCGACGACCGTGAGCTGCACCACGTCGTTGGACCTGCGGAACATCGCACGGCTTGTGTCGAGGTCGAGCGACAAGCCCGCCACGCGCTGCGTGCTTCCGTCGGCCCGCTTGACTTCAATGCCAGGGGTGTCCCCCTTGAGGTGCACCACAGGCACTTGACACAGGGTGTAGGCCAAGCTTCCCGCAGGCAATTCGAGCGTTTGCCATTGCTGTTCCACCGTCACGTAGTCGAACGTCGCGGGTTCCTTCAAGAACTCCTCGCCGTTGAGCAGGGCGCGGTCGAAGTGGATGCAACCGTCGGTCACACGCACGCCCAATTCGCCAAACCGGCAAAGCAGGTCTTCCTTCACTTGCCCCGTCATGCCAGGCTGTTGGGCACCCTTGCCACCTGGCGTGTGCGAGTAGGGGTCTGTGGGGAAGGCGCCGTAGAGTTCAGGCGACTTGTGCGCGCCGATGCCGGCGTTGATTTCGAAGTAGTGGTCAAACAAGCGGCCCACGACCTCGGAAGATTCGTTGCTCTCCACCGCGGCCTTGGTGACCTCAAACGCTGCCAAACGCAGCTTGGAGACCATGTGCCAGTAAATCGAGCCCAAGCCTTCGTACCCGAAAAAGGTTCCTGAGCGTCCGGTGAATGCCTTGTGGTTGAAGATGCCTTCGTAGATGGCCTCCACGTCTTTTTGGTCGGACGCCACCAACGCGTCGTACGACGAGGGGAGGTGGGCCAGGGCGGCGCGAAGGGCCTTGACGTTGTTGAAGTTGCCGTTGAAGTGATATCCACCGAGGCAGTCTTGCGTCACAATGTCTGCGTTGCCGTCCTCCACCAACTTGGTCAGCAGGGCAGAGCCTGCAAGGGCCTTGGGGTCGATGTTGTTCTTGTCCAAGAACCGAGGCAACGACTTGTTGGGGTACAACACGTAGCTGTACTGGTCTTCGCGGAAGAGGGCGCTGGCCTTCAAGGCGTCGAGCACGGCCAAACTTTCGGACGCGTCGAGCAATCCTGCACTCAGAACGGCCACCTGGCCTTCGAGCATTTCTGGGAGGTACGTGATTTGGACCCCTCCATCGGCCTCGACCGTCATGAGGTTGTACGCGTGGTACAAACCGTCTTCCCGCTTGTTGGCGTGGATGGCGTGTTCGAGGTGCTTGAGCGCCACGTCGAGGAATCCTTCCAGCTCGGACAAGGCCAAGGTGCCTTTGCGTCCGGAGAAATCTTCCTTGTAAATCTTGTGGCGGTAGTCGCTGGATGCGGTGCCCAATCCGTCCAAGACGGCGCGGCGGTCCGCGTTGGAAATTTGGCCTGAGGTCAACCCCTCAAACTGACGCAGCGTCGCATCGATGCGGCGGAAGCAATCGAGCAATTCCTCCGACACGGAAACCTCTGTGTGGTTGGTGGCCCCCAAGATGTCCTTGAAGTACACCATGAAGCGACGGAGGTAGTAGAGCGTCACCATGGAGACGCCGTTGCCCACGAGGGCGTTGTTGGCGTCGTTCCACTCGGGGCGCTGGGTGTTCATCCAGATGCCGCCTTCGGGAATGAAGTTGGCGACTTTGGCGAGCATGGTCGCCATCATCTTCTCGACGAAGTTCACCTTGTAGATGAAGACGTGGGTCTCGCGAAGGAGGGCCCCGTCGCCGCCAATTTCGCCGCGCTTGAGGTCAATTTTTTGGCCTGCCTCGTGGTCGTAATCGATCGTGTTCTTCGGATCCTCGAGCAACGACGCGTAGGGCTTGATGCGGTAGGGAACGTTCGCGTAGACAAACGAATCGTTCTCGAAGTACGCTTCCAACTTCTCGGGGTAGTAGGCCCGCAAGAATTCGAGGAACTTGAGGAGGTAGATGATTTGGTGGTCGCCCCAGTAGCCGATGTACGACCAAGGGTTGT
>WTJL01000099.1:0-7189 GCA_011524845.1 Flavobacteriales bacterium
TCACCAAGATGGCCAAGAGCAACAACAGCGCCCAAGGGGCCACGCTGTACATCACCTTGTCGCCGTGCCGGGAGTGTGCCAAGCTCATCCACCAGGCCGGCATCGTTCGCGTGGTGTATGCCGAGGCCTACAAAGACGCGAGCGGGCTCTCCTTTTTGAACCAAGCCGGGGTCGAAATCGTTCCTCTCTCGGAATGAAGAATGCACAACCCCTTGCGTTGGCGGTGGCCTTGATCCTCGGCCTTTGGTTTGGCCGTGGATGTGGTGGATGGAGTGGAGGCGGGGAAGCGTCGTCGCCCGTGGCGTTTCACGGGCATTGGAACGCCTCTGGTGACCAAGCGCGCCTGTTGAATGTCCTTCACCGCATTGAAGACCTGTACGTCGACACCTTTGACCGAAGCCGGTTGGTCGATGCGGCGATTGAAGCCATGTTGGAGGAGCTCGATCCTCACACGGTCTACTTCAGTGGCGAAGAATTGGCGGCCATGTCGGAAAACATGGAGGGCAACTTCGAAGGCATTGGGGTGGAATTCATCATCCAAGACGACACGTTGATGGTGGTCGCCGCCATTCCTGGAGGGCCGTCAGAGGCCGCTGGCATCCAAGCAGGAGACCGAATCCTCCAAGTGGAAGGCGCCCCCATTTCAGGTCCGGAACTCACCAACAAGAGGGTGATGGAGTTGCTGAAGGGGCCGCGTGGCACGGAGGTGACCCTGGGGTTGTCCCGTCGAGGACGCGACTTTCAAGTCCACCTGACCCGAGACCGCATTCCCATTCAAAGCGTGGTGGCCGCCTTCACCATGGAAGACTCGGTGGGCTACCTGAAGGCCATTCGCTTTGCCGCCAGCACCGCTCAAGAATTTGAAGAGGCCATGGCCTTTCTCGCCGCCCAAGGCGCGACGTCGGTGGTGGTGGACCTGCGCGGCAACGGCGGCGGGTACCTCAACGCCGTGGTCGACATGGTGGAGTTGTTCCTGGACGAGGGCCAGCCCATTGTCTACACCGAAGGCAAATCTTCTCCCCGCCGCACCTACAAGACCCGCCGTCGTGGCCCCTACGTGGACTGGCCCGTGGCCGTGCTTGTCGACGAGGGGTCGGCGTCGGCCAGTGAAATCTTTGCGGGCGCCATGCAGGACAACGACCGCGGATTGGTGGTCGGACGACGCACCTTCGGCAAGGGGCTGGTTCAGGAAGAATTTCCTGTGCCCGGTTCCGGAGCCTTACGCTTGACCGTGGCCCGGTTCTACACCCCCACGGGGCGCGCCATTCAAAAGCCGTACACCGCGTACGAAGACGACTTCGACGTGCGCCTCGCTTCCGGCGAACTGTACCACGCGGACAGCATGCCGTTGGTGGATTCCTTGCGCTACGTCACTCCACTGGGCCGCGAGGTCTTCGGCGGTGGGGGCATCGCGCCTGACGTGTTTGTGCCTTGGGACAGTGCCTCGACCAGCGCGTGGGTCAGCGAGTGGATTTGGACGGGCGTGTTGCGCGATGCGGTGTTCGACTGGATGGATGGGCACCGCGAGGCGCTCTCGGCCTGCCAAAAGCCCAGCGACATCGAGGCGCTTCCGGGTTGGAGCGCGGGGGTGTTGGAGGCTGTGTTTGCCAAGGCCGAGGAAGATGGATGGCCATGGCGCGAGCCTTCGGAGGAGGAGGAGGCCAAACTGCGGCACCGATTCTTGGCCCAAGTGGTCCGGACCCTGTGGGGTGAGTCGGCGTCGTACGAAGTGCTCAACCAAGGCGACGAGGGCGTCGCCCGCGCCGTTCATGCCCTTCTCGAAGACCAGCCCTTTGTCCATGTGGAAGGGGCTGTATCTTTGGGCTTGACAAGCAACGACATCAACTCCAACAAAGAAGAACATGGCTTTTGAGCTCCCCAACCTTCCCTACGCGCACGACGCGTTGGAACCCCACATCGACACCCGTACGATGGAAATTCACCACGGCAAGCACCACGCCGGCTACACCAGCAAGTTGAACGCGGCCATTGAAGGCACTGAGCTCGCTGGCAAGGACATTGAGACCTTGCTTCGCGACCACAGCGACAACGGTGCAGTCCGCAACAACGGCGGTGGATTCTGGAACCACAGCTTGTTCTGGACGAGCATGTCTCCCAACGGTGGAGGTGCCCCAACCGGTGCGTTGGCCGAAGCCATCGACCGCGACTTTGGCAGCTTCGAGAACTTCAAGGACGCATTCAGCAAGGCCGCAGCCACCCGCTTCGGATCAGGCTGGGCGTGGCTCTGCGTGAAGGACGGAAAGCTCGAAGTGTGCAGCAGCGCCAACCAAGACAACCCCCTCATGCCCGGTGTGGGCTGCGGTGGCCACCCCATCTTGGGATTGGACGTCTGGGAGCACGCTTACTACCTCAACTACCAAAACCGTCGCCCAGACTACATCAACGCGTTCTTCAACGTGGTGGACTGGAACGCGGTGGGTGCCCGTTTCAACGGATAAGCTTCCACGCACAAGATGAAGCACTACGTCGTCATGGTGGCCGGGGGCACAGGCACCCGGATGCGCCGGTCGACGGCCAAGCAATTTTTGAATGTCGAGGGTCTGCCACTGATGTGGTGGACCCTTCGTCGTTTCAAGGAGGCGCTTCCAGAAGCGGAAGTGACCTTGGTCCTTCACGACAGCCTTTTTGAGGAATTTGCGGAGTTGGAAGCCCAGCACGGATCGGCCGGGGCCCACCACGTGGTTCCCGGAGGCGCCGAGCGCTTTCACTCGGTGCTCGCGGGGTTGGCCACGCTTCCAGACACCGGAGTGGTGGGCATCCACGACGCGGTGCGTCCATTCCCTTCGGTGGAGACGATCCGCCGGTGTTTCGACCAAGCCCAAACCATGGGCAGTGCGGTTCCCGTGGTTCCCGTGAAAGACAGCATCCGCCGCATGGCTTCGCACGATGGGTCAAGCCAGGCGGAAGACCGCAGCGTGCTGCGTGCGGTGCAGACGCCGCAGTGCTTTGATTTGGCCACCCTCAAAGCGGCCTTCGACACGCCCTATCGCCCGGAATTCACGGACGATGCGAGCGTCATGGAAGCTGCAGGACACGAGGTCCACCTCTGCGAGGGCGACCCCTGGAACGTCAAGGTGACGACGCCAGAAGACCTTACGATCGCGGAGGCGTTTGTTCGGTCGGCGTGGCCGCAGAGCTGAGGCGGTTCACGTAGGTCCCACGCTCGCCCCACGAGCCAAGGGCACGCAACGCCCAGCCCAAAGCGACCAAGGCCACCACGGCAGTGCCCCAGTCCGTTGCGCCCCACGAGGACAGGGCTTGGGGCTCCAACCCTTCGTTCAGCCAGTCTTTCCCCATCCACCATGCCGCAACGACCACCCCCGCGTTGTTGACGAAGTGCCCGAGAATGGCCGGCCACAAGCTGCCGCTGTACACCACGAGGTACCCAAATCCGGCGCCGAGCAGCATGCGGGGGATGAACCCAAAGAACTGCATGTGGATCGCACTGAAGAGGGCCGCTGAGACCCACACTGCGACGTGAACGTTGCCGGTGGCACGGAACAAAAGGGGCTGCAGGGTGCCGCGGAACAGCCATTCCTCGCAGACGGCAGGCAACACCGCCACGGAAAGCAGGACCGCCCAGACTTCTGAAGTTTGCTCAAACGTCAGCAACGCCTTGGTGAGCGCCATGGCCTGCGCTTCGAGGGCGCCTGCCCAAGCGTGCAGGTCCGACCCCGGCACGAGCGCCCATTCGTTCAGGCGGTAGGTGAAATCCAGCACCGGGCTCATGCCCAGCGCCACCACCACGGCCAGCAGAAGCATGCGGGGGCGAGGGGCGCCCAAAAAGAACCGTCCCAAAAACCCAAGTCCCACCAACCCCGCAAAGGCCCAAGAGGCGCCCAGAAAGGCCATGAGTTGGTTCGCGTTGTTCATCGCCAACACCGCATCGCGCTGGAGGCCTCCGGTTTGGCCGGCTTGCATCAACGCTTGCATGGCGGCGGGGTCGCCGCCCGAAGCCCAAAGGACGCCGGCTCCTGCAGCGAGGGCCATGAAGGTCAAGACAATGCACCCGAGCATCACCACTTGGGCGAGGGGGTTCATGGTTTGGAAGGCGTGGCGGATGAAGCTCATGGGCAAGGGTTGAAGGCGACGTCGTGCCGCGCCGTAAATTTGCGGAAACTTCGACGAACGTGGTCCGCATAGGAGACATCGAATTGGGAGACTTCCCCTTGCTGCTCGCCCCCATGGAGGACGTGAGCGATCCGCCGTTCCGTGCCTTGTGCAAGGAATACGGGGCAGACATGATGTACACGGAGTTCATCTCGTCGGAGGGATTGATTCGGGATGCCGCCAAGAGTGTTGCCAAACTCGACATCTTCGACTACGAACGCCCCATCGGCATCCAGATTTTTGGGTCCGAGATTGAGTCCATGCGCGAGGCCGCGGCCATTTCAGAGCAAGCGGGTCCTGACTTGGTGGACATCAACTACGGTTGTCCGGTGAAGAAGGTGGCCTGTCGGGGCGCCGGCGCGGGCATTCTGCAAGACATCCCCAAGATGGTGTCGATGACCAAGGAAATCGTCGACACGTGCAAGCTTCCGGTGACGGTGAAAACCCGATTGGGCTGGGACGACAACAGCAAGCACATTGTGGAAGTCGCGGAGCGTTTGCAGGACGTGGGGATTCAAGCGATCAGCATCCACGGTCGGACGCGCGCCCAGATGTACAAAGGCGAGGCCGACTGGTCGTTGATTGCCGCGGTCAGAGACAACCCTCGGATGACCATTCCGGTGTTTGGGAACGGGGACATCGACAGCCCTGAAAAGGCGCTGGCGTACAAGAACAAATACGGTGTGGACGGCATCATGATTGGCCGAGCGGCCATTGGTGCGCCATGGTTTTTCCAGCAGGTCAAGCGCTTCTTTGCCACCGGCGATGCTGGCGCGCCGCCCGACATGGAAGAGCGCATCAAAGCCGTGCGCACCCACCTGCGACACAGCATCGAGTGGAAGGGCGAGCGGTTGGGCATTGTCGAAATGCGCCGCCACTACGCGAACTACTTCCGAGGATTGCCCCATTTCAAGGAGCACAGGCTTGCCTTGGTGACCTTGGACCAACCGGACGCGTTGGAGGCCAAGCTCCACGAGATTTCAGAGCGCTTCGGCGATCACGTGTTTGCGTGAGACGTTTGGCGTCGGATCAAGTGCCGCACCATGGCGGAAGATCCCAGCCCCCCAATGACCACCACCACGGCCAGCGTGCCCGCCACGTCCAAGAGGTCCAACCGAACGGGGTACGCCGGCACGACTGAGCCCTGAAGCTGAAGCCATCCGTACGTCGCTTGGCCCATCACAAGCAAGCTTCCCAATGCGATGCCCACCACGCCGCCCACCACATTGATGGTCAGTCCTTGAAGGCCAAACGCCTGCTCCATCATTTGCAAAGGCATGCCCATGGCGTGCAGCACATCCAAGTCGCGCTTCTTGTCGATCAACAACATGGTCAATGAGGCCATGATGTTGAACGCGGCCACAATGAGGATGAAGCTGAGGATGGCGAACGTCGCCCACTTTTCGGCGCGGTTGGTTTGGGTGATGAATTTGTGTTTCTCGTCTCGGGTCAGGGTGGTGGCCTGGCTTGCCTCGCTGCCCAACGCTTCTTCCCACGCTTCCATCACAGCGGCCGCGACGTCGTCTTGGGACCAGCCTGGCGCAGCTTGAATTTCAAACCGGGACACTTCGCCTTTGCGGTCGAGCAGGGTTTGGGCCTCTCGGAGGGGCAACAACAGGTAACGCGTGTCCAAATCGGCGTTGATGGAAAAGGTGCCGCAGGCGTGCATGCCCTGCGTCCGAAAGGCGCGCTCACGGTGCCGCGCCAGTTTCTTGCCTCGGATGGGGGCGCTGACGGAAAACAGGGGCGGGTCGAGGACGTCGCTTCTCAAGGACAATTCCGACCGCACGCCCAGTCCCAAACACGCACACGGAAACGCGGTGCCGGTGTCGCCCACGGCGTAGGCGCCTTCGACGATGGCGCGGTCGATGTTGGACACGGTGCGGTACCGATCCTGGACGCCCAACACGGTCGCCACGCGCACGGCTTCGTCGGCGCGAACCACGACCTCGTCTTCAAGCACTGGGGCCCAAGCCGCCACACCGGGAACGTCGTTCAGGAATTCGCCCCATGCTTCTGGCACCACGGCACCAGACGCTGGCACCACGGCGAGGTCGGCATCGAGCGTGCCAAACAAGTCCTTCACGAGGTCTTCGATTCCGTTGAAGGCAGACAGGATGCACACCATGGCCGCAGCCACGGAGGCGATGACGGTCACCGAGATGCCGGAAATGAGGTGCACGAGCGTGCCCGACCGCCGCTTGACGATGTACCGAGAGGCCAACCGAACGGGAAGCCTCATGGAGTCTTAAGAGTGGAGGGCCTGTTGGACTTCATCCACGAAGTCCAGGCTGTCGTCGATGTAGAAGTTGAGCTCAGGTACACGACGCAGTTGCTTGCCAACTCTGCCGCCCAAGGCCTTTCGCACGCGCCATCCCTCGGCTTCGACTTGCTTCAAGGCCTTCTCCTTGTCTGGTGTGGCCATGAAGCTGAGGTACACCCGAGCGAGGCCGAGGTCGGGCCCAATGCGCACTTGCGTGACGGTGATGAAGAGCCCGCCAAACCACGTGTTGGATTCGCGTTGAAACAGAATGCTCAGCTCCCGTTTGAGGAGTTCAGCCACGCGTTCTTGTCGGATGCTCGCCATGCGTCGAAGGTAGGGATGCCGTGCGGAAGCACAGGCTCAATACAGGAATTGGTTGTAGGGGTAACGCTTCACATGGAGGTCTTTGACGCGGTCGTAAAGCACCCGTCTGAACTCGTCGTAGCCCACCTTGGTCTTGGCCGAGAGGAACATCACATCGTGGCCAAGGGCCTCAAATCGCTCGCGGATGCCGCGTTCCAAGTCTTCAGGAGACCGTTCGCCGTCAGGGTCTTGCAGCAGGTCGACCTTGTTGAACAGCACCATGGTGGGCTTGCTGTCGCTTCCAATGTCTGCCAAGGTGCGCTCCACCACGGCCATGTGGTCTTCAAATTGGGGATGGCTGACGTCGATGACGTGGAGAAGCATGTCGCTTTCCCGCGTCTCGTCCAAGGTGCTTTTGAAGCTTTCAATGAGCTGAGTCGGCAGTTTGCGGATGAACCCGACCGTGTCGCTCAACAGGAAGGGCAGGTTGTC
>WTJL01000099.1:7289-9914 GCA_011524845.1 Flavobacteriales bacterium
TCGGCAGTTTGCGGATGAACCCGACCGTGTCGCTCAACAGGAAGGGCAGGTTGTCGATGACCACCTTTCGCACCGTGGTGTCCAAGGTGGCGAACAACTTGTTTTCCGCGAACACATCGCTCTTGGACATGAGGGTCATGAGGGTGCTCTTGCCCACGTTCGTGTAGCCGACAAGGGCCACGCGAATCATCTGGCCCCTGTTCTTCCGCTGAGTGGCCATTTGCTTGTCGATGCCTGCCAATTGCTTGCGCAGCAAGGCAATGCGATCGCGAATGACCCGGCGGTCCGTTTCAATTTCTTTCTCTCCTGGACCCTTCATGCCGATGCCACCTTTTTGCTTTTGAAGGTGGGTCCACATGTTGGTGAGGCGGGGCAGCAAGTACTGGTATTGGGCCAGTTCCACCTGGGTCTTTGCGTGAGCCGTCGCGGCCCGCTGGGCAAAAATGTCGAGGATGAGGTTGGTCCGGTCGAGCACCTTTCGCTCGGGAATCTCCTTTTCGATGTTGCGGAGCTGAATGGGACTGAGTTCATCGTCGAAGATGATCATGTCGATGTCCTCTTCCTCGACGAATTCCTTGATCTCTTGGAGCTTGCCTGACCCCACAAACGTTCGAACGTCGGGCTTGTCTAGGCTTTGGATGAACACCCGTTGACGCGAGGCTTTGGCCGTTTCCGCCAAGAACGCCAGTTCCTCCAAGTATTCTTCGAGCTGTTCGCGACGCTGGTGCCGCGTGGCGAGTCCAATGAGGACGCAGGTCTCTGCCGGTTTGGCGGTGGACAGGGGTTGGCGTTTGGTTCCCATGAATCAGGCCTCAGTTCCGGAATTGTTCAATGTAGACGGCGATGCCGCGAATGGTCGGCATGTCCAGCATGCCGCGATGGGGAGGCATGGTGCCCTTGCCGTAGGCAATGATGGCCACGCGTTCTTCCACGGTCATGGTGCTCGTGCGCAGGTCAGGAGCCGTGGCCAGCACAGGGGCGCCGTCCTCGCCGTGGCACACGGCACACTTCATTCGATATTGTCTGGAGGCATTGGCCAAATCCAAGCCAGCCGCACCCATGTCGGATGCCGCGTTCGCAGGTTGCGAGGGGGGAGCGTCAGACGGTCCGCACTGCACGCAACAGAGCGCACATGCCACCGCCATCACCATCCAAACGGGTGCCCGCATGCTCAGAACCAACCGACTTGCTCGAAGCCTTCGCGGAAAGGCCAAGGAATGCCGGCCAACACGAGCAACAAACACAGCCCAAAGAAGAGGGCCTGCTTCTTGTATTTGGCCTGATCCCCGCTTGCACGCTTGCTCAAGCTGTGTCCCAACGTGCCCAACACAATCGCCACCAACATGATGGTGATGTGCTCGACGGCAAAGAAGCGGGTGTAGCTGTTGCTCATGGTCCCTTCTTGGCCCAACATGCCAATCCAGCCGCGCATCATGTAGAGGAGCAGCCCCAACACGAGCTGGAGGTGCAAGGCGATCATGGTGAAGAGGCCGAGCTTTTTCTGGCCCTCCGTGAAGGGCTTGTTTCCGCTGCGGCCGCCCAAGGCTTTGGCCACCACCAACACGAGCAACACCAAGGCCACCCAGCGCAGCGCGCTGTGCATGTGCAAGAATCCTGTAATCATGCAGCGAAGTTACACCACACCTTGGTCAAGCATGGAATCGGCGACCTTGACAAACCCAGCGATGTTCGCGCCTCGCACGTAATCGATGGAACCGTCTGCCTTGGTCCCGTAGGCCACGCATTGTCCGTGGATGTCCTTCATGATGCGGTGCAGCTTGGCGTCCACTTCTTCACGCGTCCAGTTGTAGCGCAAAGAGTTTTGGGACATCTCCAATCCTGAGGTGGCGACACCACCCGCGTTCGACGCCTTTCCAGGGGCAAACAAAATGCCGGCCTCGTGGAAGGCTTCGATGGCTTCAGGGGTGCTTGGCATGTTGGCGCCTTCGGCCACGCACACGCAACCGTTGGACAGCAACGTGGTGGCTTCCTCGCCGTTCAATTCGTTTTGGGTGGCGCAGGGCAACGCCACGTCCACGCTCACGCTCCAGGGACGTTGACCTTCCATGAACTCGGCAGAGCTGTAGGCCGCGGCGTATTCCTTGATGCGGCCGCGCACGACGTTCTTCAAGTTCATGATGTACGCCAACTTGTCTTCGTCGATGCCTTCAGGGTCGTGGATGGTGCCTTGAGAGTCCGACATCGTCACCACCTTGGCGCCGAGCTGCAAGCATTTTTGGGCCGCGAACTGGGCGACGTTGCCTGAACCAGAGATGGCCACGGTCTTGCCCTTCATGCTGTCGCCTTTGTGGTTGAGCATTTCCTCTGCGAAGTACACGCAGCCGTACCCGGTGGCTTCAGGACGAATCAAGGATCCGCCCCAGTTCAAGCCCTTGCCTGTCAGCACGCCGGTGAACTCGTTCCGGATGCGCTTGTATTGGCCAAACATGTAACCAATCTCACGGCCACCCACGCCAATGTCCCCTGCGGGAACGTCCGTGTTGGGCCCGATGTGACGGGCCAGTTCCGTCATGAAGCTTTGGCAGAAGCGCATCACTTCGTTGTCGCTTTTGCCTTTGGGGTCGAAGTCCGACCCGCCCTTGCCGCCACCCATGGGCAGGGTGG
>WTJL01000143.1 GCA_011524845.1 Flavobacteriales bacterium
CCGTCCCCTCGCCAAGCGAGCATCAATCCCAACACAATGCCCAGCACCAAGGCCAGCCCCATGGCGGCGAAGGCCAGCAACATGGTGGCTGGCAATGCTTCCACCAACGCTTCGACCACAGGGCGTCCGCCAAAGTAGCTGGTCCCAAGTCCAGGCCATTTCAGGCCCCAGGAGCCGTCCGCTTGGGGGCCAAGGGGCGACAATTCGCCCAAGAACCGCGCGTACCGCGCGCCAAGAGAAAGGTTCAAACCATGCGCCTCACGGAACGCTTCGATGGCTTCGGTGCGCTCGTTTTGGCCTGCAATGGCCCGTGCAGGATCGGGAACCTGCGAGAAAATCAAAAAGACCAGCGTCACGCTTCCCCAAAGCACGCCCACCCCGTGGGCCAATTGGCGAAGCACCCGCTGCATGATCAGCGTCCGCTGAGGAATTCACGGAGTTCCTCCGGGCTCGGAACGTCGCGTCCCGCCCACTTCTCAAGAACGACGCCGTTCTTGACCAACACCAACCCAGGATTGGCCCGGACCACAATTTTCAACTCCGTTTGGTCGCAGGTCAAGAAGGGGTACGTGGCGCCTTCCCGGGCCACGAATGCAGCGTGCTCCTCGGCGGTCGCGTTGGTCAGACCGTACATGGCCCATCCCTCATCCCCTGCAGCCTGACCAAGGGCGTTGAAATCGTCTTGCCACGCCGTCGACATCGCGCTCAAATCCTTGGACACGTGCAACAGCACCGGTTGCTCAAGCGCCAGAATCTCGTCCGTGTAGTCGTTGCCTTCGGCATCGACCATTTGGAAGTCCATGATGCGTTGCTCGTACCCGTCCTTGATCTTCACTTCCCGCGCGTTTTCCCAATCGCCTTGAGGGTACGTTTCTGTGAAGGTCTTGCCAGGCTCGGCGTTCTTGTCCCACAACTTTTCATCCATGTAGCGGGACTGCATGACAAGCGTCTCGGCCCCCGTCTCAGGATGGTAAAAGCGAATTTCTTTGTCAAACTCAGGCCCTTCGAGACCAAGCTCCTCAGCCGTCATGCGGTTCTCGACGATGCTTTCACCGTCGGCATAGGGACGGTAATCTTTCAGCGGCAGGTGCGCCAACGTCCAGTATTGCACTGCACCGCTCACCACCACCACTGCCAAAGCCATGAACCATTCCTTCTGGGCATGGGTGCTGCGGCGCTTCACGGCCTCTGCCGCAATGAGGTTCAACGCGAGGTACAGCACTGGGAATCCCCATTCGAGCATCCCTTCTGCAAAGAGGTACGTCACAAGCAATGCGCCCGCGTACAAGAAGGTTGATTGACGTGGGGTGTTCAATTGAATCCGTCCAAGGAAGGCGGACAAGAAAATGGGCACCACAAACACCAACAGCACCACGTCCTTCAAGAAGCTTTGGTAGGCCGTCAGCGGAATGGCATTGCCAAAGCATCCGCACTCAAGCACGCACTGGTTGGCGATTTCTACGACGGCCCCTGAGGCGTCGACAATTTCTTTGGTTCCGTAGGGATCGCACGTGGCCGTGTACCATGTTAACCACGTGAAGAACACCATCATGATGGTGGTGAGCACGGCGGTGAGTTTGGGCAGAGCCCCCACCAAAATGGCAATACCCAACAAGATCTCGGCGATGCACACAAACACGGCCAGCTCCAGTCCCCAGGGCGCGAGGAATTCCAGGTTCATGGCCCCGGGCTCGAAGTATTCTTCCAGCTTGTACATGAAGCCGAGGGCGTCGTTGGATTTGATCAATCCTGAGACCACAAACAGCGCCCCCACGAGCATTCGCGAGAGCCAAGTCAATCCGTCAAGAACCTTCAACATTGTCTCAATCTTTTGTTTATATCGAAGCCTGTTCTGAACTCAAAATCAATGCAAAAAGAGCATAATTGGCCATGTCCATGTAGTTGGCCTCCACCCCTTCGCTGACCACGGTTTGGCCGTCGTTGTTTTCAATCTGCTTGACCCGAAGCACCTTCATCAAAATGAGGTCGGTCAAGGAGGAAATGCGCATGTCGCGCCACGCCTCCCCGTAGTCGTGGTTCTTCTTCTGCATGAGTGCACGGGTCTCGTCTTTGGCCCCATCGTACAGCCGATTGGCCTCAGCCACGGCCAGCTCCATGGGGGCGTCTTCCGGCAGGCGGCACTGCACCATGGCCATGAAGCAGTAGTTCACAATGCCGATGAATTCCGACTCCACCCCTTCGTCCACCTTCGACTCTCCCACCTGCTGGATGGTGCGGATCCGGTTGGCTTTGATGAAGATTTGGTCTGTAAGCGACGAAGGACGCAAAATGCGCCACGCCGTGCCATAGTCTTGGGTCTTTCGCTTGAACAAATCCTCACAAGTTGCGAGGCAAGCGTCGTATT
>WTJL01000052.1:0-8873 GCA_011524845.1 Flavobacteriales bacterium
CGGCACCGTTGGTGATCACCCAGTCGGAATTCATGCGCCGCATGAAGGAGCAGCAGGCCGTGGGCGGCGGTGGGTTCCAAATGTTTGGCGACATGCCCGACAGCTACGAGGTCACAGTGAACGCCAACCACCCTCTGGCCACCACCCTGCTCAACGAAACGGACGACGCCAAGCGCGCCGCCCTGGCCAAGCAAGCGGCCAACCTGGCGCGCCTGTCTCAAGGCCTGCTCGAGGGCGAAGAATTGACGGCATTCATCCAAGACGGGTTCGCCCAACTTCAGGGCGCCTGATGGGATACGCCAAATGGATCGGCGGCGCCGTCGGTTGGGCCCTTGGGGGTCCAATCGGCGGCGTCATGGGCTACTGGCTCGGGAAGATGTTCTCGGACGACAGCCTGGCCATGGAAGGTGGTTCGGGTGCCATGCACGACCATCAAGGACGTGGTCAGGCCCGGCCGACCCGAGCTGGGGACTTTGCCCTGAGCATGGTCGTGCTGAGTGCGGCCGTGATGCAGGCCGACGAGCGCGTGCTGAAATCGGAGCTCGACTACGTCAAGCAGTTCTTCCGGACCAACTTTGGACAGGCCCAGGCTGAGCAGCTGACGTTGGCGCTGCGGGAAGCGCTGAAAAACCCGGTGGACGTGCGCGGCGTGTGCATGCAGATTCGGGCCAACATGCCGCACGCCAAGCGCTTGTTGTTGCTGCAGTACCTGTACGGCATTGCACGCGCCGACGGCAACGTCGACCCACGCGAGGTCGATCTGATCCGTCGCATGGCCGCCGCGCTCGGCATCAGCGACAAGGACCGCGCGTCGATCGAGGCGCCGTTCCACAGCGACAAACCCGACCCCTACACCGTGTTGGAAATCGGACGCGACGCCAGCGACGCCGAGATCAAAAAAGCCTACCGCAGACTGGCCTTGAAATTCCACCCGGACAAGGTTCGGGACATGGGCGAAGCTTACGCCAAACAGGCGCAAACGCGCTTCCTAGAGGTGCAAGAGGCGTACGAGAACCTGAAAAAGGTGCGCGGCTTCAAGTGACGTTCGATGTGGGCTGAAGTCTTGGTAACTTCAAGCCCATGAAACGTACGACGAGATGGGCGGCACTCTCCCTTGCCGCGGCCCTGGTGAGCGTCATGCCTGCAGAAGGTTTGGCCCAAAAAGGGAAAAAGAAAAAGAAGGGAAAGAAGGGCGACACCGAACAGGTCGACAAGAAGAAAGGTGGAAAAGACGGGGTGAAATCCGTGGCGGACTTCACCAAAGACTTCAAGGTGGACGAAGGGTTGTTCAACCTGTACCAAGACACCGTGAAGGGCAGCATGTACATGCACGTCCCTGCGAACGCCCTGGACCATGAATTCATCTACTTCTCGCAGGTGGAAGACGGCGTGGTGTCCAGCGGATTCTTCCGTGGAAGCTACCGCGGCAGCAAGGTGGTGACGTTCCATCGCCACTTTGGGCAGCTCGAAGTCCACGCGGAAAACACCAACTTCCACGTCGACCCCGACAACGCCTTGAGCAAGGCTGCAGACGCCAACCTCAACACCCCCATTTTGGCCAGCCTGAAGATTGAGGCCGAAGACAGCACAGGCTACGTCGTGTCTGCGGATGCCCTTTTCTTGAAAGAAGAGCTCCAAATGGTCAAGCCTCCCTCCCGTCCTGGGCGGAAGTCGGCGCTTGGCAAGCTGAGCAAGACCAAGAGCAAGGTGGTGGACGTGGCGAACTACCCCGAGAACACGGAGTTGTCTGTCGATTACGTCTACGACAACTTCAACCCCACCGTGGGCGGTCCCCAATTCACCGACGGCCGGTACGTCACGGTGAGCTACCGCCACGCCCTGCTCCCCATGCCGGAAGATGGTTTCACGCCCCGTGCGGACGACCCCCGCATCGGGTTCTTCACCACGGAAGTGGACGACTTGACCGGCGTGAGCGCCACGCCTTGGAACGACATGATTCACCGCTGGCGCTTGGAGAAAAAGGACCCGTCTGCGACGGTCTCCGAACCTGTCAAGCCCATCACGTGGTGGATTGAAAACACCACCCCAGAAGAATTCCGCCCCATCATCAAGGCGGG
This sequence comes from Flavobacteriales bacterium, assembly GCA_011524845.1. GTDB lineage: Bacteria > Bacteroidota > Bacteroidia > Flavobacteriales_D > Sanyastnellaceae > UBA11663. The sequence goes on from WTJL01000052.1 coordinate 2,079, forward strand.
GGTCGAAAAGTGGAACCAAGCTTTCGAGCCCCTCGGATTCAAAAACGCTGTGGTGGTCAAGATCCAGCCGGACGACGCAGACTGGGACGCCGGCGATGTCCGTTACAACGTGCTTCGCTGGACGGCCTCTCCTTCGCCCCCCTTCTCAGGGTACGGCCCAAGCTTTGTGAACCCACGCACGGGTGAAATTTTGGGCGCCGACATCATGCTCGAGTACGGTGGCATGGTGGGACGCCTTTGGCGCGCCGAGGTCTTCTCCAAGGCGGGCATGATCGAAGACGGCATGGACGAAGAATACGCCGCACTCGATGCGGAATTGGACACGCGCCCTGCACGGGAAGTGTTCGCCGAACAGATGAGCCGTTGCCACGCAGGCACCGTGATGGGCCGCAACAGCTTGTTGGCGGCAGCCGCCATGCGCTCGTACAACTTCACCGACGAAGACCATGCGGAGTTTGTGCGCCAGACGTTGCATCGCTTGGTCTTGCACGAGGTGGGACACACCCTCGGCATGAGCCACAACATGCATGCGAGCACCATGCTCAGCCCCGATGAATTGAAGGACGCTGCGAAAGTGGCCGAGAACGGCATGTGCAACTCCGTGATGGAGTACCCTGCCATCAACTTCGCACGCAACCCTGAAGAACAAACCCGTTTCTACGACGACAGCCCCGGTCCCTACGACAAGTGGGTCATCGAGTACGGCTACAGCGTGGGCTTGGAGGACGTCGATGCTGAAGAAGCTCGCTTGAGCGCCATCTTGGAACGCTCCACCGATCCCTTGTTGCAGTTTGGCAACGACGCCGACGACATGCGCAGCACGGGACGCGGCATCAACCCCGACGTCAACATCTACGACTTGAGCAGCGACCCTGTGGCGTACGCCTCCGAGCGTTGTGAGTTGGTCAACGACCTGCTTCCCTCCATCGTCGACAACTTCGCCCATGGGGTGGACAGCCACCAAGAAGTGCTCCGCGCCTACTACGCCTTGACCGGCGAATACGCCACCCAACTGCGCGTGATGACCCGTCAGATTGGTGGGGTGCGTTACAACCGCGCCACCCCAGCGCAACTGGACGGTGCAGCGCCGTACACCCCCGTGTCTGAAGCCGACCAAAAAGCGGCCATGAAGGCCTTGGCCAAGTACGCCTTTGCACCGGATGCGTTCGAAGCGCAGGCCGACGTGCTCGCCTACCTGCAAGCCCAGCGCCGCGGCTTTGGGTTCTTTGGAGGAGGCGAAGACCCCAAGGTGCATGCCCGCGTGGCCGGCGCCCAGCGTGGAGCCCTCGGACACCTTGTCAACTCCACGGTGATCATGCGCATCCTGGACAGCGGATTGTACGGGAACACGTACGATTTGGCCGAGTACATGGACGACCTGACCGACGCCATCTTCAAGGCAGACCTGCGCAAGTCCGTGAACACGTACCGCCAAGGATTGCAGCTGATGTACGTGAAGTCTTTGGTCGCCTCATTGAGCGAAAAGAGCCGCCTCAACAGCGTGGCGCAGAGCGTGGTCCTCGCCCAGCTGCGTCGCATCGACCGTCAACAACGCGACGCCTCGTCGCCCGACGGGTTGACACGCGCGCACCGCGCCCACGTTCGTCACTTGATCGACGTGGCCCTCGACCGATGAACCGACGTTCTTCCACAGAATGTGCATAAGACGCGAAAGCGGGGCCCCGGCCCCGCTTTTTTTTGCCCTTTGCCCTGCCTAGCTTGAACACCATGGAGGACAGCCACAGGAAATTCACAGTCATGGGCGGACGGTTGAAGCACGACGTGTGCGACTACATCACCGCCATGACCAGCGAATCTGAGGTGGAAGTCCATGTGGGATGCGACTCCCAAAACCACAAGCGTCACACCGTCTACGTCACGACGGTGGTCTTCCGCTTCCCCAACAACGGCGCCCATGTGATCTATCGCCGCGAGCGTGTGCCCAAGATTTTGGACATGTGGACCAAACTGTGGGGCGAGACGGAACGGTCAGTGGAGTTGGCCAACCTCATCCTCGAAGAGTGCAACCTCAGGGTGAACCAAATCGACCTCGACTTCAACAGCGACAGTCAGTACGCGAGCCACAAGTTGGTCAGCGCCAGCTCTGGCTACATCACCTCGCTCGGATTCAAATCCAAGGTCAAGCCCGACTTGTTGATGGCCGCCTGGGCCGCCAACGTGCTTTGTCAGTGACGCGGGGCACCTTGCCCCTCCCCGTCAACCGAGGTCTTTCCCGCCAAACCGCTCCAGAAGCACTTTGGAACGGTGGTCGAAGATGCCTTTGACACGGCCGTGAACCATCCATCCCGTCAGCAACGCCCCGAGCTTTCCCCCCTTGAGTTTGTAATGTAGGATGTCGTCCATTTGGACTCCGCCGTCCACCTCCTTGAAATGGTGCTGATGGTGCCACATGGCGTAAGGCCCAAACCGCTGCTCGTCGACGAAGTACTTCCTGTCCTCGCAATGCGTGATCTCGGTCACCCACGTCATGGGAATGTTGAACAGAGGGCGAACGCGGTAGCGGATGATTTGGCCTGAATAGGTGCGCTTCTCGTTTTGGGTCAAAATCTCAAACCCCATGTCCGGCGGGGTGATGTCGTCCAAGTTGTCTGGCACACTGAAAAAGGCCCAGGCTTCGTCGAGCGAGATGGGGAGCACCAAGGAAGTACGGAGTTCGTGCATGCCGGGGTAACCCTCCTCGCCCCCCTCAAGTTCACCGCAAGAAAAATGGAGCACCCGCCGTTGCCGGTGCTCCACTACGATTCACAACGAGGTCCTCCATGTTTCATGTAGACCTTCGGTATCTAATTTACATAATTCAAAGACACTTTCCAACCGTTCGTCGAAAATGTCTGTGTCCTTCTTGTGCGTTGCCGTGCCCTCGCCTCCGCACCCACTTCCGAGTTTTCCTCATGACCATGGGCCATTGGTGAAGAACCGCCGACACCAATCCTCGGTCTGTGCGGCCTCTCCACAATACCTTTCTCTTCGAATAGTTGGCGGTCGTGTTGCTCCTCTCCCATCCTTGGTTTGCCATGCGTGCATGGCACGTCGCAGTTCGCAGTCTCACGAAGACGATGTGGGCGTGTGCGGCCTTGACGCTCGGCAGTTTCGCCGCGTCGGCCCAAGCATCTTGTGAGGAGCGTCCCCTGGAGTTTCGGACCGACATCCGGTTGCCCGACGCGTGGGAACTGGCCTGGGAGGCGCAATGGCCTGATGCGTCGAGCGCACTGAGCGCGTGGCGGGCCGACCAATTTCAAGCCCTGCAATCCGTGTGGTCCCTGTGGGCACCGCACCTTGGTCCGCTCCGGGCACAATGCCAAGCCCTCGATCTGCCGGAAAGTTCCGCCTTTCTGCTCCTGTGGAGCCGTGCAGACAACCCGCTGACGCCTGGACCGCTGGCCGGCATGGATAACCCGCTTCGTGCCATGGCCGATTTGGGCATGTCTCCTTCCGAGGCCATGGCATGGGCCCACACCCAAAGTGGCAGTGCATGGTCCCTCTCTGACTGGGCGTGTGCCGTTCGCACCGGGATGCGTTTGATGGAAAACATGGACCTGCCGGAAGTGCATGTTGTGCAGACTGGAGAAACGGTGTACAGCATTGCCAGGCAGCATCGCTTGCCACCGGCGTGCATTGCGCACAAAAACAACGTCTGGGACGACATTCGTCCAGGCATGTCTTTGTTGATTCCCAACCTTTCGCCTTGACCTTGTGATGACGCGCCGACGTTGGTGGACATGGGTGTTGATGTGGGGCAGCTTGCTGGGCATGTGGATGGCCTTCAAAGTGTGGGCGCCCAAGCCACCTTGGTTTCAAGACACCGCCCCCTTGTCCTCGCTCCAACCCATTCCCCTCCGTCCATTGACCCCCTTGGGCGCGCCGACGGATGCATCTCCGTTGCGTGCAGAGGCGGACATTGCGGCGTGGGCACACCTAGACAGCATGGACCTCGACATGCCCCGGACATGGCAATTGCAAGGCAACGCAAGGGCGTGGTTCAGTTTGGGTCGGTTCTTTCGCACGCTTCCTGAGGCCTCCCAAAAAAGGGTCGAAGTCTACCATTGGGGAGACAGCCAAATCGAAGGCGATCGCTTGACCCAAGTACTCCGAAGGTCTTGGCAATCCCGTTGGGGCGGCCGAGGGCCAGGCTGGGTTTTGCCCGTTGTGCCAGCGCAAAGCACCGCCATTGTGGGGTCAACCGAAGGCGAGGTTGCGAGACGCGCGGGCTTTGGACGACGTCGGGACGAAGAGGCCCTGCGCCTTCCCTTTTTTGCCGTCAACGACGTCGCTGATTCCATGACATGGCGTGTTCGTGGCGTGCGCAAGACGAGCCCCACCCACCGGGGATGGTCCGTGACCGACGTGTGGGGTGACCCTCCAGCGGCGTTCCGTCTCGATCCGGATCTTCATGCCACTCCTGCAACAAGCGGAGCGTGGCGGCACGACGCGGTGCACGGGGACGCCCGTCTCTCCTTCGCTGTGCAGTCCTTGCAAGGCGTCTTCTTGGGCAGTCCGCATGGGGTGATGGTGCACAACCTTCCGTTGCGCGGATCCTCGGGCACCTTGTTCGACAAGACCCTGGAGGAAGATTGGGAGGCCTTGACCGCGCGCCACCCCCCTTCCATGGTCCTTCTGCAATTTGGAGGGAACGCGGTGCCCGGCATTGGCTCGCCGAAAGAGGCGCGCTGGTACGCCCAGCGTTTGGCCCAAAACATCGAACACATCCAACGGCGTTGTCCCGGCGCGGCCATTGTGTTTGTGGGGCCTTCGGACATGGGCCAAACGTCGGAAGACTTTCCCGCCCTGACCTGGGTGGTGCAAGCTTTGCGGGACCGCATCCCGTCCACAGGCGCCCTCTATTGGGACCTTCAAGCGGCCATGGGTGGCGAAGGCGCCATGGCAGATTGGGTTCAACGCGGGTGGGCCTCCGACGACCACGTCCACTTCACAAGGCGCGGCGCCGAGGAAGCAGGGCAACGGTTGGAACGTGCCTTGCTTCGTGGCTGGCGTGACCTGCTTCGTCCCACCTCCACCCATCCCGACTCCCCATGATGGCCGGCGACATGACCTTCACGAGTTGGGGCTTTTGGGCGGCCTTTGCAGCCGTCTTCCTCGTGGTCTCGGGTTGGCGCGCTTGGCTTCCAACCGCTTGGCATCGGCCCTGGGTTCGTCAGGCGATGCTGTTGACGTTCAGCCTGGGCTTCTACACGCTGGTGGGCGGAAAATTGGTGGCCGTGCTGCTGTTGTCCATTGCGCTCAACCATCTGCTCGCACAAGCCATTCATGCCTCTTCCGGTTCTTCTCGGACAGGCATCACCACCGTGGCCGTCGCGTTCAACTTGGGCCTGCTTGGCGTCTTCAAATACGCCTACTTTGTGGCCGACTGGTGGCCTGGTCAGGCGCTTCCCACTTTGCTCAACACCTGGCGGTTGGACCAGTGGATGCTTCCCATTGGCATCTCCTTCTACACCTTTCAGGCCATCAGCTACGTCGTGGACGTGCACCGAGGCACCCTTGCCAAGCCAGCCTCGCTGTTGTCCTTCGCGACGTACATCACCTTTTTCCCGCAATTGGTGGCGGGGCCCATTGTTCGGGCGAAGGAATTCCTTCCCCAGCTGACGTCGGCCTCGTGGGTGTGCACCCCTCCCCAGCAATCCATCCACGTGCAGCTCATCCTCGCCGGGTTTTTGAAGAAACTCGTGCTGGGAGACTTGGTGGGGGCTTGGTTGGTCGATCCGGTGTTTGAGCGCCCCGGAGACTGGGTCTCCTGGGAAGTCTTGCTCGCCCTCTACGGCTACAGCCTTCAGGTGTACGCCGACTTCAGCGGATACACGGACATGGCCAAAGGCATGGCTGGATTGCTGGGGATTGCCTTGCCGGACAACTTCAGGTTTCCCTACCGCGCCACTTCTCCCTCTGATTTTTGGCGTCGGTGGCACATCACGTTGTCGCAGTGGTGGAAAGATTACCTCTACATCCCATTGGGGGGAAACCGCTCGCTGAGCCCCTTCTCCCTCGTTGTCGCCTTGTGCGCCTTGGCGGGTGGCGTGCTCTGGTGGGGCGAACTTGGCGGGGCATTGGTCTTGGTCGGAGGAGCCTTGTTGACGGCCGCCGCCATGCTCGTGCTCCCCACCTTTCAACGAAAAGTGACCACATCCATCAACGTCCTCACCGTCATGGTTGTCGGGGGATTGTGGCATGGGGCGCACCTCAACTTTTTGACGTGGGGGCTTCTCAATGGCTTGATTCTCGTCGCCTGGGTGCTGATGCCAAAGGGGCCATCTTCTCGAGTTCGACAGGTCTTGGGATGGATGCTGACGTTCCACACGGTGGTCCTGGCGCGCATTTGGTTCAGGGCAGGCTCCCTCATTTCATGGAACGAAAGCACAGCCGCTCCTCACCCTGAGGATGCCTGGGGAACGGCCATGGTGCTGTGGCGTCAGCTCCAAGCTCCTCCGTTGGCTTGGAGTGACCTGGTGTGGTCTCCCACGTACGCTGCAGGCCTGGCCTTGATGGCGTTCGGGTACGCCTTGCACTTCATGCCCCAGGGGGTGCGAGACGCCTGGAAACAACAAACCACGTCGTTGCCGCTTTGGCTGACGTGGTTGTTGTGGTGCATCGCAACGATGCTGGCCTTGTGGTGCAGCGTGAGCTACCCCAAGCCCTTCATTTACTGGCAATTCTGAGCGCGACCGTGGGTCAGCGTCCAGGATGGGTTGCTGCAGGCACTTCTTGGTACGCGCTGCATGTCTGGTGCCCTTGCGTGGAGCAAGAAGCCAAGGAAGCAACGAC
>WTJL01000052.1:8973-33304 GCA_011524845.1 Flavobacteriales bacterium
GCCTTGTTTGTCGACTTGGTCGTTCGGTTTGACCGCATCTCCCCTTCGTGGCAAGTGCCCCGAGTGGTGGGTGTGGGACTCTGCGTGACAGGCTTGGTGTTCAAGTGGTTTGTGCTTTACCTCCACTTGAGTTACTTGGTCGATTGACCCCTTCCCCCTTCTGGCTCAATCCTCGTCGAGGTGGTAGTCCATGTCGCTTGGCGGGAGATCACGGGGCAACATGCGGAACACCTGGTACCGCTGCTTGACGTACAAGATGAATTCGTACTGTGACCACCGTTGGAGGGCGTCTTCTCCGGGATCGCAGAACCGTGCGAAGGCATCGAACTCCCAAGGCTCGAGGTCCACGATGTCGTAGTCCACGTACTTGATGAAGAGCTCTTGCAGCAAGGCCCTTCGGCGGTCGTCGTTTTCGAGACGCGCCACTTCCCTTTGGCTTCTCGGGTCCCGGGCAAACGCCTCGTACAAGAAGGTGATGGGGCTCTGCAATGCGTTGATGCCCGACACCCTGAAGTCCTCTTCCTTGTAGCCCAAAGCTTGGATGTCCCGGACGATTTCCTGAAGGGTCCGTGGAGCGATCACTTCTGCCGTTCCAACTTCCACATTCAACACGCGAAGCTCAATGGTCCACGACACCCCCTCCTCCACGCGTTTTTCTTGGGTGTGGTATCCCACAGCCCCAAAGACCAAGGTGTCTCCGACGCAAGCACGCATCAAAAATTCGCCGTCGCTGCCCACGAATTCTCCGGCGTTGCTTCTGCGGTTGACCACCATGGACGACGGGACCCACCTGCCATTCAAGTCAGACACGGTTCCTGCCACCACGAGTGCGCTGTCGCAGGGCCAACCACTGCCCACGCGCCCTTGGCCCCACAGGGGCGTCCCGGCGCTCATCAAGGCAAGAATGACGGCTGTCAAATGCGCACGCATGCCTGCAAAGTACGGGCAGTTTCATTCCTCTCAGGCACGGCTTTAACGTACCTTCCCATCATGGGCAAGCAGGCGTCATCCAAAGATTTGGCCAAGCAGCGGGCGCGTGAAGCGGCACGCTCGCTCATTCAAGACGCCACCGCTTGGACTCCGGAGTCGCTTGCCGCCGCCATTCACGATGGACAACGCGATGCGCTTGCCCAAGCCATCACCTGGGTGGAGAGCCATTTGCCTGAACATCAGGCGCGCATTGAAGCCTTGCTCAACCTCACTCCCTCGAAGGGGTCGAGTGTGCGGATTGGCTTCACGGGCATTCCCGGCGCGGGGAAAAGCACCCTCATCGAACGGTTTGGGCTCGAAGCCATCCGCAGAGGACACCGCGTGGCTGTGCTCGCGGTCGATCCTTCTTCCCAGCGCACCCAAGGGGCCTTGCTCGGGGACAAAACCCGAATGAACGACCTCTCCAAACACCCCAACGCCTTTGTGAGGCCCTCCGCGGCTTCCTCCACCCTCGGCGGAGTGGCACGGTCCACATCCGAGGCCATCCAACTTTGCGAAGCCGCAGGGTACGACCTGATCTTGGTGGAAACCGTTGGGGTCGGCCAGAGTGAAGTGACGGTGCGCAGCATGGTCGACGTGTTTGTGTTGATGCTCATTGGCGGCGCCGGGGACGACGTGCAAGGCATCAAGCGGGGCGTGGTGGAAATGGCCGATTTGCTCGTGGTTCACAAAGCCGAGGAAGATCGTCTTCAGGCGTGTCGCACCACGGCCGGCGCCTACCAGCAAGCCCTCCACGTGCTGCCTGAGCCCCCCTCAGGGACGGCCACGGAGGTGCTTCTCGTGTCCAGCCTCACAGGAGAAGGGCACGACGGGTTGTGGTCCGCCATGGACAAGCTCCAGCAGGAATGGACCCAATCGGGATGGTGGAGCACTCAGCGGGCGCAGCAGCGCCTGGACGCCATGGAACGGCACGCCAAGCAACTCCTCATCGACGCCCACATGCACCACAAATCCGAGGCATGGGCATCGCTGCGCAGTCAGGTTGAACAAGGAAAACTTGGCCCCTTTGCGTCGGCCCGAGCGTGGGTTCAGCAGCCCCTGGATCCGTGATGTTGGTGGAAACGGCCCTTGTGGCAGCGCTTGCGTTGGCCTTGGGCTATGCGTGGGGACTGAAACGAAAACCCTCTGCTTCGCCCCCCGATTTTTCAAGACTTCAAGCTCAAATGATGCACGCCAGAAACATGGGCATGCGCATGAACGAACTCGCGTCCTCCGAAGTGAAACTTGAACGCGAGCGACAGGAACTCGAACGGTTGATGGCGCTCAAGGAAGAAGTGCAGTGGCTCCTTGAAACGGTGGAAACGATGATTCAACATCCGGACCCCAACCGGCATGACATGTTGGAGCAATTGCTGGACGCCACGGGCAAATCGCTTCGTCTCTTGCTCAACTTTGGACAAGGCCCCATTCAGCCATGGCCCGCCCTTTGTGACGGACTTCAACACCTTCACAAAACGCTGTGTCTTGCCCGAGAAATCCACCCATCACCACCCATCAACAGTGAATTGCAAAACACTGAAAACAAATATGATTCAGTGATGCTGTCTCAACAATTGATTGAAATTCATCGCAAGGACTGGACGCAAGAGGAATTTCCTTTTGTCATGGAGCAAAAAGGGTTGACTCTGGTTCTGCCGACCCACCGCAAATCCATTGCTGCAGAGGCTCAAGAAAGCCTCGAAGCCTGAACGCGGCTCACGGCCTCGTCCATCGTCAAAACGTCCTGCGCGCCCTCGTGCATGTCTTTCAACATCACTTTGCCGGCGTTTCGTTCGTCTTCTCCCAACACCATCACCCAACGTACGTTTCGGTCGTTGGCGTACTTGAACTGCTTTTTCAACTTGGCACGGTCCGGATAGAGCTCGGACGACAATCCTGCGTCACGCAGAGATGCTGTCGCTGACAATTCCTGGGCCAAATCTCCTCCATCCATCTGCACCACCATGACGTCGAGGCTGTCGCTGACCATGGCAGGCCAAGCGTCAAAATGGTTGAGCACGTCTTCGATGCGGTCGGCACCAAAACTGACGCCCACGCCGCTCATCCCCGACCAACCGAAAATGCCCGTGAGGTCGTCGTAGCGTCCCCCACCGCAGATGCTGCCTACCGGCGCATCGTCCACAGTGACCTCGAAGATGGCGCCCGTGTAATAGTCCAATCCACGGGCCAACAAGGCGTCGATGCGAAGGCAGTCCTTGGACACCCCCGTGGCCATGGCCCGTTCAACGAGCTCGCGCAAGGACACGAGCGCCTCCTGCCCTGCTTCATGGTCCTGCAACATAGCGGACATGGCGTCCAACGCCTCCAACGGGTCCAAGTGATTGCGCAACGCCACAAGCGAAGGCAACTGCGCAGACGCCGAGGCCGGAAGTCCGCGTTGTTCAAATTCCCGGACCACACCTTCCTCTCCAATCTTGTCGAGTTTGTCGACAGCCACCGTCCAATCGGTGAATTGCTCAGGCCCCACCCCCCCAGCAGCCGCCAAGGCGGCCAACACGCGGCGATCGTTGATCATGATGCGGAATCCAGGCACACCGAGGGCCGTCAGCCCTTCGGAAAAAATCTGAACCAACTCGAGCTCGCACAGCGTGCTGTCCGTGCCAATGATGTCGCAATCGCACTGGGTGAACTCTTGGTACCGCCCTTTGCCGGGGCGGTCGCCACGCCACACGTTTTGGATTTGGTAGCGCTTGAAGGGGAACGACAGTTCGTTGCGGTTCATGACCACAAACCGTGCGAACGGCACGGTCAAATCGTACCGCAATGCTTTTTTGCTGATGCGCGGCGTGAGCGCCTTGCTGTCTTTGCTGGCCAACAGGGCATCGTCCGCCTTGGCGAGGTAATCCCCGTTGTTCAGGATCTTGAAAATGAGCTGGTCCCCTTCCTCCCCGTATTTGCCCGTCAACGTGGACAGGTTTTCAAAGGATGGGGTTTGGATGGGCACAAAACCATGGGACTCAAAGACCCGACGCAGCGTGTCAAACATCCACTGGCGGCGCACCATGGCGCGCGGCCCAAAATCACGTGTTCCCTTGGGGATCGATGGTTTGCTCATGGGCCACAAACATAGCCCCTAACGCTCAGCGCTTGAGGCGGCGGCGGTATTGGATGAACAAGGTCACAATCAAAACGGCGGTCAGAATCCAAATCACTTGCATGGCGGCAACATACAACCTATTCCCTTCGCTCTCGCGCTATTTTTGCGGCATGATCCCGGATCAACCGACCACCGTGCTTCGCGGCCACCAAGGCGCTGTGTACGACTTGGCTTGGAATGCCCACGCGCAATGCTGGCATTCGGCCGGTGGCGACGGCGTCGTGGCCACCTGGGCGTTGGGCGAGGAAGACGGTGTCGCGGCATTTCAACATGCTGCACCCTTCTATTCCGTGACGGTCTGGGGCGAAGCCGTGGTGGGCGGCAACAGCTCCGGTGAGCTGTTTGTCAAAACGGCTGAAGGCGCCTCGACGCTCCACGTGCACAACGCCCCTGTGTTCAGTTTGTGGGTCGATGCCCAAAACCGCCTCTGGAGCGGCGACGGTGCGGGGGTCATTTGTTCTTGGTCTTGGTCAGCAGGACGCCCGGAGTTGTTGACCCAACGCCCCACTTCCCTCGGAAAGGTTCGGCACCTGACCGAGCATCCCCAGGGCCTGTTGGCCTCAGGAGGATCCGGTGAATGGACGGTGTTGGACGACCAAGGCACACCCGTGATGGGCGCTCACGCGCACGACCGAAGCTGCTATTGGGCATGCCATTTGGCCTCCAAGGACGTCGTCCTAAGCGGCGGCCAAGACGGGCAGCTCAAGGTTCACCGTCAAGGAGAGGAATGGATGAGCTTGGACGTTCATCAAAGTGCGGTGTACCGAGCGGTGGTGCACCGTGGAGTCGTGTGGACCGCAGGTCGTGACAAAGACGTCAAGGCCTGGAGTGCGGACACGCTCGACGCCTTGGGCAAATTGACAAGGCCTCATGCCCGATCGGTGAATGCCATGGCGGTGGGCGGACCGGACGGTTCTTTGCTCGCCACAGCAGGCGACGACCGAACGGTCAAAGTGTGGACGCTCGAGGGCTCACCACTGCACGACTGACTTCCCCTGCGCACGAAGGGCCTCGTTCGCTCGACTGAAAGGCTTGCTTCCCCAAAAGCCGCGGTACGCGGCCAGGGGACTCGGATGGGGCGAAGCAATCAACACGTCTTGATTCCGAGACTGGCCCCAGTGTTTGAGCGCGCGCTGGTGCGTCTGCTGGGCTGGCTTTCCCCACAGCACCCACACCAAGGCCTCTTGGTGCGACATCAATCCTGACAACGCTTGCACCACCACCTCTTCCCATCCCAAGCCTTGATGGGCCCCGGCCTCCCCCATTTCAGTGGTCAAGACAGAGTTGAGCAACAACACGCCCTGCGACGCCCAATCGTCAAGGTTCGCCGGACGGTCCAGCGCCACGCCCAAGTCGTCTGCCCGTTCCTTGAACACGTTCCGCAGCGACGGCGGCCAAGGCAGCAACGGGTCGGCCACGCTGAACGCGAGGCCGTGAGCCTGACGCAAGCCGTGGTAGGGGTCCTGACCCAACAGCACCACCTTCACGTCTCCGGGTGCCGTGGCCTTGAAGGCCGTCCACATGTCGCCCAGCTCAGGACACAAGGTGTGGCGCGAAGCCGCCCCCAAAACGCGGTCCACGAGTGCGACAGGCACGCCAGGACCCTGGCCTTGTTTGCACCAATCGGGCAGAAAGGGCTGCCATTCTTCAGGAGGTTCAGGCCAAGTGGAACGGGCGGTGGTCATGCGGTTGGAAACGGCGTTGTGGAAAACCCAACATGGGATTCCTTGGCCTTTGCTTTACATGGGCCAATCTAGGGGGTATTTTTGCGCTTTCCCACTTGAATCGACCCCATGACCGAAGCCCTTCCCATCGACCCCGAAGTCGCCAAGCGCCTGAACAGCAAAAAGGGAAAGGAACTCTATGGTTATCAGGGAGAAGCCATCGACCAAATCATGGGACGCATCCGGAAATTCCCCTCCGGATACAACCTCCTTTACCAGCTTCCGACGGGCGGAGGAAAGACGGTGATTTTCTCGGAGCTCGCCAAGCGTTACATCCTCGAAACGGGCAAGCGGGTGTTGATTTTGACCCACCGCATCGAGCTTTTGGGCCAAACCTCCTCCATGCTCACCGAGATCGGGGTGCCCAACAAAATCATCAACAGCAAGGTCAAGGAACTGGAAAACAGCCAAGACCACTGGTGCTATGTCGCGATGGTGGAAACGTTGAACAACCGCCTCAACGACGAGCGCATCGGGTTCGACGATTTGGGGTTGGTCGTGGTGGACGAAGCGCACTACAACAGCTTCCGCAAGCTGTTCAAGCATTTCGACCAGCAAGTGCTCCTCGGCGTGACCGCCACGCCCCTCTCCAGCAACATCAAGCTTCCCCTTCACGACAACTACACGGAGTTGATTGTCGGGGAAAGCATCGGCAGCCTGGTGGAACAAGGCTTCCTGGCCAAGGCCAACACCTACAGCTACGACGTCAACCTGCGCGCCCTCAAGGTGGGCATCAACGGCGACTACACCGTGAGTTCGTCCGAGCGATTGTACGGCAACTTCCTCATGCAGGAGAAGTTGCTTTACGCCTACGAGGAAAAGGCCAAAGGCACCAAGACGCTCATCTTCAACAACGGCATCAACACCTCCAAGCAGGTGCAGGCCATGTTCGCGGAAGAGGGCTACCCGTGCATGCACCTGGACAACACCCACAGCGAAAAAGAGCGTGCAGACATCTTGGAGTGGTTCCACACCACCCCTGACGCCGTCCTCTCTTCTGTGTCCATTTTGACCACGGGATTCGACGAACCCACGGTGGAAACCATCATCCTCAACCGTGCGACCAAGTCGCTGACCCTCTACCACCAAATGATTGGCCGTGGGTCGCGTGTGCTCAAAAACAAAAAGGAATTCGTGGTCATCGACTTGGGCAACAACGCCCGGCGGTTTGGCCTGTGGGACGCGCACATCAACTGGCACGACATCTTCAAGTCACCTCAGTCCTACATCGACGGGCTGTACACGGACGAAGAGATCGAAAACGAGTTTGTGTACGAGATGCCGGACGAGTTGGCGGAGCGCTTCCAGGGCGGTCCCATCACCGAATTCGACATGGCCGAGGCGTACGTCGAAGTGACGCGTGAAGGACTGCGTCCCAAGGAGGCCATCAAGCGGAGCATGGACCAGCACGTGGCCATGATTCGGTACGCGTCAGAAGATTACTGGGACGCTGTGGAGTTGGTGGACTTGCTCGTCGACGACGTCAAGTTCCGCGTCAAGCAATACGCCAAGTGCATTGCCAAAGCCACCCCCAACTACCGCAGCTGGTTGGAAGACGAGTACTGCCGCAACTTGAAGACGGCCCTTCGTCACGCCTTCAACGACGAAGAATGAGCCCACGCTCCTGAATTGGAGCCCCTCGATTCTGTGCTTTGACAGCCGTGCCGCGTACCTTCTCCTCATGGGATGGACAGGCATGGTCATCGCTGGATGCCTCGGCAGCGCACTCGGCGTGCACCTGGGTCGCCAGCAGGCGTATCGCCGCGGCTCGAGCAAGGCCCCTTCTTCTCCTGTCCCCTCGCCGTCTTGGGTGGAGCGTCATCAACGGCTGAGAGACCAAAGTCAATTGGCCGAGCGACACCTTCAGGTGCGTGGGGCCCGAACCGAGGTGAAGCGCCAAACCCTTCAATTGCACCTCAGTCCCCATTTCATGTTCAACGCCTTGTCTTCGGTGCAATGGCTTTGGGTTCAAGGGGAGGCACGTCAAGCCCACCTCCTCTTTGCCTCCTTCATCAAGTTGTGGCAGCGGCATTGGCGGGGACCGGCGTCATGCGTGCATTCTTTGACGGACGAATTGCACACCCTGAGCGACTACGTGGCCCTTGAATCCGTGAGGTTGCAACGTGAGGTTCACTTGGAATGGGACGTCCCGTCAGAATGGAACGATCGCTCCATGCCTTCCCTCTTGTTGCAACCGGTGATTGAAAAGTCGCTGTGGCACGGCTTTCAACCGATGCCTGAATCGCCCCGCATCCGGATTGAGGTGTCCCTGTTGCACGACGCCCCTGGACCGGACTGGGTGAGCCTCACCGTCAAAGACAACGGCAAAGGCCTGCCCGCCACCGTGCCATTTCCCGAGACATCTCCGACCGCATCCACGGTGACACTCCCCCATCCCTCGGGGTCTGTGGGCCTGAAAGTCACCCGAGACAGACTTTTTGAATGGCATCCTCAAGCGCGCCTTGACTTGCGTGCTGCTCAAGCACCATGGGCCACCGAGGCACGGTTCACGTTTCCTCTTTCGACGCGAGACTTGTGAGCTCTGGCAGTCGAGGTGAAGGCGCAGCATCCAGCGTGCCAGACCGCGACTCCATGACGTCCAACCATCCGACCGCCGCAATCATTGCAGCGTTGTCAGTGCAATACGCCATGGGCGGAATGTGCACGGTCCAGCCATGTTGACGCTCGGCGTCTGCCAAGCGGGCCCGCAGTCCAGAATTGGCACTGACACCGCCCGCAATGGCCACCTCCGTGATTCCCGTGTCCTCTACCGCTTGCCGCAAAGGGGCCATCAACATGTCCAAGATGGCGGCCTGCACGGACGCACAAATGTCGTCTTGTCGCGACGCCACGAATTGGTTGTCCTTGGCCTGTTCCCGTTGCAGAAAATTCAGAACCTGCGTTTTCAGACCGCTGAAGCTCCAGTTGTACCCTTCCATTCTTGGACGGGAGAAGGCGAATGCATTCGGGTCCCCTTGTTTGGCCAACTTGTCCACGACGGGGCCGCCTGGATAGGGCAACCCAATCAACTTGGCCACCTTGTCGAACGCTTCTCCAGCCGCGTCGTCCAGGGTTTGGCCCAAGACCTCCATGTCGTTGGGGGCGTTGACCTTCACGAGCTGGGTGTGTCCCCCACTGACGGTCAAGCACAAAAACGGATAGGCCGGCGGATCCCCTGGCTCAAGCACGTGCGCCAGAATGTGCGCCCGCATGTGATGCACGGGAATGGAGGGAATGCCCAATCCCCAGGCGAACGATTTGGCGTAGGACGTGCCGACGTGAAGCGAACCTTGCAGCCCCGGGCCCAAGGTGTAGGCCACCGCATCCAGCTCGCTTGCCTTGATTCCAGATTTGTCCAATGCCGCTTGAACCACAGGGTGAATCTTGGACAGGTGGGCGCGAGAAGCCCACTCTGGAACCACGCCCCCCACTTCCGCATGCAACGCTTGGTTGGCCACGACGTTGCTCAACACTTGACTGCCGCGAATGACAGCCGCCGACGTGTCGTCGCAAGACGATTCAATGCCCAAAATGAGGGGTGGAAGGGTCCGTTCCATGCAGATGCAAAATTACGCTTCGCCGCGCGTCCCGCCTATCTTCACGTCCCACGAACTGCCCCACGCATCGCATGGCCACCTTCTCTGTCCCAACCAACCCTTCCCCTGCCCCCTCCTTCTGGAGCCGGGTCCGCTGGTGGGTGGTGGCTGGGTTGACCCTGTTGCTGGTGGGTTTGGGCACGTGGATGGGACGCACGACCCTCGTTGAGCACCTTGCCGCTTGGGCAGGGTGGGAACTGGAATTGGGACGACTTGACGTCGACTGGTCAACCCGCACCTGGGTGGTGGAGGACGTCGTTTGGTCCGGACCCGGCGCACCCTTTGCCCTTTCCCTGGACCACGCCACCGTGCGCTCGCTGACAAGCAAAGACGGTGCATGGTCCGTCAACCGCCTGGAACTCGGTCATCTTTTGGCCACCGTCGAGGCCCCTGTAGAAGGCACAAGTGGGCCATCCGCCGGGTGGGACGAGCTGTGGAGCGAAACGCTGAGCGCATTGGTCGTGGACACGTTGTCTTGGAACAGCATTGGGGTGGACCTGCTGGGCGAGCATCGCGTGGACGTGTCGATTGGAACGCTCGGCGGTGTCTCGGTGGGGCCACATGGCATTGAACTCGGCGAGGCCCGGATCGAGGGTGCCACGTTGGCGTCCCCTGCTGCCTTGGACTCTGTGACGTTGAACCCCTCGTCGTTCTCCGGCCGTTGGTCTCCTTCAGGTTGGACCATTGAAAGTCCGGGGCTCAGCATGCCGGGCATCGCCTTTCGCGGAGCATTGTCGTGGCCGACTTCTTCTGGCGAAGGTCAAGCCACCTTCCATTGGGGTGAATTGCGCCCTTGGGCGGAAGCTTGGAAAGCAGATGCTTGGCTTGACCACCTTTCCATGGACGACGATTCAACATCTGTGACGTGGGAGTTGGATTCAGCCTCGTGGACCGTCCACGCCACAGGACCGGAGTGGTTCCAAGCCTCCGCCGCAGGTGAAGGCTCAGAATGGAATGGCGCCGTGGCAGTGGCCACCGTGCCAGCGATGGCTACTGAGATCGTGCCAGCCTCCTCCCTCTTGCTGAGCGCCACAGGCGATCGAAACGACGTGACCTTGACGCTGCAAGGCGACTCTTCCGTGTCGGTGGAGGGGCGCATGCGATTGACGGAAGGCGTGACGGAGTGGGTGCAATCCCCCCACTGGCCCATGTTCAGCTCCCTCCGCGTCAGCCGCTGGGGTCCGTGGATATCCTCCGAAGCTCAAGCCTTGGAAGGCAGCGTGACATGGGAGGACTCGGAGGTGACATGCGATGTGGGCCAATCGGACTCCTCCCTCCCATGGCACCTGACGGTGCGCGGGTGGGACGACACTTGGCGTCTGCGTTCTGAGGCCGGTCCCTTTCTCGGAACCGGTCAAGACTCCTTGACCTTCAACACCGTGGGTGAAGTGGGCACCTCTCCGCAAGGCATGCAGTGGCACCTGACCCACGATGGGACCCTTTTGGCCGACACCCTGGAATGGCGCGGGGAGGTGAATTGGCGGGACTCCGCACCGTCATGGACCACCTCTTTGTCCGGGGAGACGATGGATTTGGACGCCTCAGGCACAGGCCTTCCCAACAGCTTGCCGGAAGCCATGTGGAACCTCGTGCACAGGGTGCCCACCACTTGGCCCCGCGCCCGCCTCACGGGCTGGCTCGCCCCGGCAACGCCTTGGATGGAACGCCTGTCTTTGCCCTTGATGCCCATGGACACCACGTCCTTTGCCTTCGAGGTTGAAGGACCACGGGCAGAGGTTCATGTGGGTGTGTCACGCTTGGAGGCGCTGGGGTCCACATGGACCGACGTGACGGCAAGCGGCACCTCGTCGTCTGCCGAGGCCCGCATGGACATCTCGGCGGACCAAGTTCGAGACGACGAACGCACAGAATGGTCCCTGGCGATGACAGGGGCTCGCGACTGGCAGGCCACGCTGCACGTGGCGCCCGCGGGAACCGCCGATCCCGTGACATGGGCCTTGACCGCCCTCCCTCGTTCGAACCATGCGCCTTGGACGTGGACCCTTCGCGAGGCATCCATCCCCTTGGGCGGTGCTCCTTTTCAATTGCAAGACGCTCCGTCCACTTGGGAGGCGAGATTGGGGGAAGTGCCTGCATTGGACTGGCGTTTTCAGGGCGAACCGGGGCATCTTCAATTCGCCACCCAAGTGTCGGAGGGACAGCCTCCGGTCTTGATGGTGAGCGGCGACCTGCAGCCCTTGGGACCTTGGACCTCGTTGCTTCCCGAAGACCTTGACCTCGACCGGCTGACCGTTCAAGGACAGCTTGAAGTGAACGTAGACGCTCCCGAACAATCGATGGGACTCGTGGTCGCCCACGCCCAAGACGTGTCGTTCGCCGACATCTCGACGCCCGACCTTCAAGCCCGCGCACGCTGGCGTCAGGGCGCATTGACCGTGGATGTCCAAGCGGACAATCCCGACGAACAAGCCCAGCTTGAAGGACGGCTCACTTGGGAGGCTCAGAGTCCCCGCGTGTTTGAGGCCACAACCCAATGGACCAACCTTCCCCTCGACTGGATCCAACCGTGGGTGGACAGCTCTGCAGCCCAGCTCCGGGGAAGACTTTCAGCAGACGTGGCGCTGTCCGGCCCATGGCTGGCGCCCGACATCCGGGGGCGCGGCCGTTTGGACACGGTTTCTGTGGATGTTCCAAGCTTGGGAACCAGCTTCGGCGGAGAAGGTGAATTTGTGCTTCGACCAGGAGAATGTGTCTTGCAAAACTTCAAGGTCAGCGACGTGTTGGGACGAACAGCACGTGTCGAAGGGGCGCTGCTTCACGACCGTTTTGAGGACTGGAACTTCGACGTGTCTGTGGTCGACACCCCGTCTGAGTTGTTGATCATGGACCTCCCTCCTTCTTCCGACCTGCCGGTCTCCGGGACGTTGGTCGGTCAAGGCGCCGTGGACGTGTTCTTTTGGAACAACCAAATCGAGATCAAGGGGGACGTCTCGGCGGAAGCACCCACCGACTTCAAAATTTCCCTCTACGGCGAGGAAGCGAGTGGCTGGCAAGACTTCGTGTCGTTCGTGACCGTGCCGACGTGGCAAGAGCAACCTGCTCTGCCCAACGACGATGGACTTGGCGTGCTTTTGGACTTGAACATTCAAGCGAAAAAGGAAGCCCAAATCACCATCCTCGTGGACCCCGAGAACGACGCCAACATCGTGGGGAATGCCGAAGGAGACATCCACCTGGTGCTGGAAGACTGGGACCGCATGACCCTCACGGGAGAGTTGGACATTGTGGAAGGTCAATACGATTTTGCCTTGGGGCCCATCCTGAGAAAAACCTTTGTGGTGACCCCTGGCGGCCAGCTCAAGTGGGACGGCGACCCCTACCAGGGCGTGTTGGACTTGGACGCTGTGTATCAAACCCGTGCCAACGTCCAGCCCCTCCTCGGGTCGTCTGGATCGGGTGTCCAAAACGAGGACATCGATGTGATCCTGCACCTCGACGGACCGATGCTTCGACCCAACATTGGGTTTGACCTTGGGGCCCCCAACGCCCCCACCCTCGTGGCAGAGGCCCTTGCCACCGCGGTGGTGGATGAATCTGAACGCACCAGCCAAGCCATCGCCTTGCTGAGCTTGCAGGAATTTTTGCCTCAACAATTCAACACCCTTGAATTGGGGAGCAACGGCCTGCAGGAATACAGCATCGATGTGGTGACCAACCAACTGTCTCAATGGCTGAGCCGCATCAACGACGACGTCGACATCGGCATCCGATACGACGCGAACGCCGCCATCGACCCGACTTCAGTGAACCAAGACGCGCTTCAACTCGCCCTGAAAGCGTCGTTCTTCCAAGACAAGCTCGAGGTCGAAGGTGCGGTCGGGTCCCGCGACGTCACCCAAGACGCCCTGGGCGAGGCTCAGCTTCAAAACATCCGTGTGCTCTACAACCTGAACGACGAGAAAAGCCTGCAGCTGACCGGGTTCTCAGAGTCCCAAACTTCCGCCACCCAATCGGCGAACACCACAAGTCAAGGTGTGGGCATCCGGTGGCACCGGTCGTTCAATTGGACGTGGCCTTGGCGTCAGTCCACCGAGACGTCCACAGACGCCATCGAGGCCGACGAGGCCGACGAAGAGACAAACTGAGCCGACTCTTCTTGGTGCTGCAACCAACAATCGATCAGCCAACCTTTGGCCACCTGAGGGTTGCGAAACACCCGGAACGGAATGTCCGACGAAAAGAACATCCAACGGATGCGGTGTCGGAGGGCGGTGATGCCAGAAGGAACCACAGCCGCACGGGCGACAATGCCTTCAGACGCTTCTGGCGTCATCCAAAACGACAGCACCTCCTGGTCGAAGATTTCAATGTCGGAGGGGATCACGTGGAGCACCGTCCCCTGATGTTCAGGACAAATGGCCGTTCGCTCCTCCTCCACACGACGTGCAGCCCCTTCGTCCAACATGTGGTCGGCACGGTGGTCGATCATACACATGCCAGACGCCCACGTGTACGTGGCGCGATCTGAAGAGCTGGTCAATCCGTGTTCCACGCCGTCAAGATGGCGCAGATTTCAGGCAGCCTCGTCTCTCCGCCCAAAGAAGTGTTCACAATGCGTTGGGCATTTCACCCGAAGCCCCCTGTTGCAGGGGGCCTCTGCGACCTGATCAGTCGCAGTAGTAGTCGCTCAATTCACTCGGCGAGCAAAAGTTCAGCGGCGCGGTGAGGTCCCCCTCCTGCAAGTGCTGAATCGTTTGCTTGGTGTAGCCCAAGCCGTACACGCCCAACGTGCTGCGGGATCCCCACAAGCCAATGCCACCCACCGCCGAACCGTCGGGGCGCGTGACCTCGATGTTGGTCCATGTGGGACGGTCTTGTACGATGCTGTTGGTCGTCTCGTTCACGTCGAGGTAAATCGCGAGGTCCTGGTTGGCCACCTGAAGCACAAAGTCAAAAGCGCGCTCCATTTGGTACTCGGGGTCGTACCGCCCCAGCACGCGACGAATCCGTGGACTGGCCTCGAGACGGGTGCTGAGCTCGCCGTAGAGACGCTGGCATTCAAATGGCTCGTCGATGGTTTGGCTTCCCGTCAATCCGGACACCTCGCGGTTGCCCACCGAGATGGACATGGTCCGTTCGCGCGTGCTGTCCAACAACGTCAGGGCGTCGTCCGCGTAGTAGCGTTCTTCAAAGTGCACGACCAAAGACGCCGTGTACAGGCTTGCTCCAGGAGACGTGGTCCACCTGAACGGGAAATTGGGGTACGTCGCTGTCCCGTCGGGATTGACCGCTGCAAAGCCCATTTTGTAGTTGGGTAAGTTGGGCGGAGGCTGGTTGATGGACCCCACGCTGGACTCCACCATGGTGGTCGTGGCGCTGGCCGACTTGCCATCTGGCAATTCAAGGTCCAACCGGTAAAGCATGTCGTCGCGCAGCGCCTCCTCCGAGGTGGCTGCGTAGTAGACCCGCTGCAAGGGCCCAAAGAAGATGCCCGACACGTCTTTGTTGTCGATCAACGTGTCCTTCAACGTCCATTCCCGGCCTGTGGGCAGCTCGTTGCCCACAATGCCTCCAGAACTCGAAGGAATCAACTCCACAATGCGGGCGTCCACTGCACCTGCGGGGTACTCTGAACTGTCGGCCACTTGGGCGGCCAAGAGTTGGTTCCCTTCTCCCAACCAGGTTCGGTTCACCTTCACCCACTGGGTGTCCGCTTCAAGCTCGAGCAACCCGTACACCACGGGGATGCTGTCGTAGGGGGCGGTCAAATCCACCTCTGTGCTGCACCCCACCATTGCCGCGCCGGCTGCCACAACAGCCGCACCGCACATCCACATGCGTCGGCATGCCTTCGAAACTTGAATCATGATGCAAAATTAAGCGTCCACAGACGGTTGCCCCAACCCCTGCAAAAAGGCCATGGTGTTGACCCCGTCAGCGTAATCGTCCAGCCGGGGACATTGGTTGTCCCCAAAGCCCGCGGTACGCATGCCTTTGGCTTGGAAAGCAGGTGCAAGGGCGGATTCGGAACGAACGGTGACCACTTGAATGTCGTCCGCCCGGGCTGCAAGCAGGTCCACGACCGCAGCAGGGTCGTCGTAGCGCTCCACAAAGAGCGTCCCAATCGGCGACACCAAACCCTCGTCCGCTTTGACCAGGACAAATCCGTTCTCGATCATGTCCTCTTTGTTGAGCAACCACACCGCCTTGTGGTAATCGTAGTTGTTGGCGTATTTGCCGTGCTGCCCCAAATGGCCCCACCGCACCCATTGCGCAAAGCATCGGTCGAGGTCAAATCCCTTGGGAAGCCAAACCTTCGTCACGCTCCGGCATCCCATGCCGAAGTGGGCGAAAATGTCGTCTCCCAAACGGTCGAGGTCGCCGCCGGTTTCGTGCCCGTCCAAGACGGCCACCGAGGTTCGGGGACCGCGAAACAGGTGCGGAAGGTGACCGAAGTACGCCTCAAAGTAGCGGCTTGCGTTGGCTCCACCCGTAGCGATGACCGCATCCATGTCCTGCATCAGGCCGTCGTGGAAGGTCACCGCATCTGCGACGTATGGCATCCACTCCGCCCATTTGGCCACCACCCACTTGGGGAGCACGGCGTCGTCTTTGGACAGTTTGACATGGACCTCATGGCCACTCAAGACGGAACACAAGATGTCGTGCCACCCAACCAACGGGAGATTTCCCGCGAGGATCAATCCCACCTTCACCCCTGTCGCGGCCGACGGGAAGGTGCAATTCGCCGCCCACGCCGCCACGCCTTCTTCGCTCAACGCTTGGCCGTGTGAACGAAGCGCCAGTTGGACACTTTCTTCCGTGAACCATCCGTTGTTGGCCGACGCCAAACGCAACGCGTCGGCGTCCTTTGAGGCTTCTTCTCGAAACCACTTCCCCAACTGAACAAGGGAGGAAAGGAGTTTGTTGGAGTCGTACATTTGCGCAACAAAGGTACCTGCCATGGCCATCATGATTACAGACGAATGCATCAACTGCGGTGCATGTGAGCCGGAATGTCCCAACAACGCCATTTACGAAGGCGGGGCGACGTGGAAATTCTCAGACGGCACCGGATTCCAGGGACGCGGAGAACACCCCGTGGCGGGTGTGGTCGAAGCCGACGAGGAGCACGAAGCGGTCAACCCTGACCTCTACTACATCGTGACCGACAAGTGCACAGAGTGCGTCGGATTCCACGACGAGCCGCAGTGCGCTGCGGTCTGCCCTGTGGATTGCTGCGTCGACGATCCAGGCCACCGCGAGTCCGAGGAAGATCTCCTCGCGAAAAAAGCCTTCATGCACCTGTAAGAATTCGGCGCATTGCGCGTTAGGTTGGACACATGAAGTCCCTCTTCTCCTTCAGTGTGGTGCCCCTCACGGGCATGCTTTCTCTTTGTTTGTGGGCCGTCGCCTCGGTGTCGTGGGGCCAAACCCCGGAGTGGGCGCGCGTCTACGCCACCCACGAAAGCCTGTCGCAGGCCTCTTCAGAGGAAGACCGCATGGCCTTGCACGGTCAACTCATGGGACTTTGGGAGGAGGCGCTGGCCTCCGGCCATGCCTTCGACGTGGACTGGTCGGGTTGGAACAACGCCGTAGTTGATTTGGGTGAAGACGACGAGCGCTTGCTTGTGTTCACATGGAACGTCGAGCTCGACGACCGCACCCAACGCTACGGCGGGTGGGTGGCTCACGCGGCGCCTGACAATGCCTTGGGGTACACCTACACCATGCTGGAGCACGACCGCAACGTCGATCCCCAAGACGACAGCCGCATGCACCGCCACGACCATTGGCAGGGCGGTCTGTACTACGCTGGCGTCCTTCAACACGACCGAGACGACCCCGTGTACACCTTGCTCGCATGGGACGGCGCAGACGCCTTGACCACGCGAAAGTGGATCGAGACGGTGGAGCCTCGCAACGGACGTGTGCGCTTTGGTGCGCCTCGCTTTAACATGCCCCAAGGCTTGCAGAAGCGCGTGGTCTTGGCCTACGCCGATGCCGTGCAGGCCACATTGCGCGTGGAACCAGAACTCGGCCGCATCGTCTACGACCACCTTGCCCCCGAAGACCCGTCGTTCCAAGGACAGCACGCTTTCTACGGGCCCACCCTGAGCTACGATGGACTGGAATGGAGAAAAGGGCGCTGGCATTTCACCCCCGACTTGGCGGTCAAAAACAGCGACGACAACTCCCCCCGCGAGTACCGCGACCCCAGCCGTCGCCGTCGCCGGAATTGATGCGCTGACCTCCCCTTCTGTATCTTCCTGACATGAACTTGACCCGTCTCCTCGGCGTGACGTGCGCGGGCACTGCGCTGACCTTGTCGCTCTTCGTCCCTGTCTTTGTCCGAGCCCAGGACGCTCCCCCGTCTGGGGCCCAAATGATGGAAGACCTCGTGCGCTTGACCATGGTCCCCTTGGCCGAAGAACCCTTGACGTTTGAAGGACATTTGGCCTGCGAATTGTCCAGCTCTGGAAGGGCCACCGTGGGCGAACTCCGTTGGGACCATGAAGGCACCACCGTGCTTTGGAGCGACGCCATCGACCGGCGGGGGCTCTACACCGTGCACCTCACATCCGACCAGCCGTTGGCGACGATCAACCTGGAACACGGCGAAGGCAACTTCATGACGCCGGACATGATGACGTTGGCCGGCTACTGGCACAAGGAAGGAGACCGTCCTTCCGACCTCTCCTTGAAACTCGACAAAAAGGCCGACCTCGACACGTTGCTGGGCAAAGCTTGCACCCGCTACGTCGGCAAGCGCGGCAAGTCCCGCGTGGCGGTTTGGATGGCCGATCCGAGCGATGCTGGCATGTCTCAAGATGCTTTGGACGACGTGCGACGCGCGTGGATCACCTGGATGCACCACCGTCCGGGCGACGGCGTCATGCGGCACGTTCTCTTGCCAGAAGGGCTGCCCCTCAAGGTCGAATGGGGCGCTCCCCTCGAAGACGGCTCCTTGCCGATGGGCATGACCACGTTGACGCTGAACCCTGCGGCCGCGTTTGAGCTGGACGCGCCTGCCCTTTGGATGCACGTCCCCGGGCGGGACATCAATCAAGTCGCCCGGGAAATGAAGGAGCAGCAGGAAAAGGCTGCAGGGAAGGAAGACTGAGCGTCTGGCCGATCACTCGGGTTTGCGCCACGACGCTTGGCCCAGCCACACTTCGGTGGCGCCTGACCCGTACTTTCTGGGGTCGCCTTCCCGGTACGAACAATCGGGGTGATGCTGCTCCAAGGTGGTTCGGATCTGGTGCCGAAGAACGCCCTGTCCCACCCCGTGAATGAACACGATGCGACGCAACTTTTCGCGCTTGGCGATGTCCATCATTCGGTCGAAGTGGTCCATTTGGATGGCAAGCTTGGCGCGGTCCGGAAGGCCACGCTGATCGTCGACCAATTCGTGGATGTGGAGGTCCACCTCCATGTGGGCATCTCGCCGAGCCATGTTGGTCGCCTGCGCATGTTGGTACCGAACTTCAAAATCCTTTTGCAACTCCCGCATGCGCTTCTCCCCCACTTCTTGGGCCAAAAGTTGGGCCACGTCGGGGATGGTGTCGCCGTATTGTCGGGCCTCGACTTCTGGGTCTGGGGCGGCCATCAGCTCCGCCGCCGACACCGAGCGCTCAAACCCATCCTCGTCTTCCACCACCACGGTCGATCCTTCGACACGGACCACGGTGGCGCTTCCGACGTCGTTCAAGAATTTGACCCGTTGGCCTGTTTGAAAGGAAGTCATGCGTGCTGCTTTAAGAGAACCACTTGTTGGGTGACGGCAAACCCTTGGTGAAAAGGGCCTTCGTCCAAGATTTGTTCGCAACGTGCGCTCCAGATGGTGGTCGCGTCGTCAAAGGCCTCTTCGACATCGCGTCGAAACGTGTCGTGGTCGTACAGCATGTCCAGTTGCTTGGGACCGCCCGACCCAAGGCCGAGTTGGTCCTTGTGAAAGCCCTCCACCACAAGCACGCCGCCGGGCTTGACCCAAGACCACGCGCGGTGATGAAACGCCTCGCGCACGGCTGGAGGCATGTGCGAAAACACGAGCCCCACGACGTCAAAGTGCTGGGACGGATGGAACTCGAGGGCGTTGGCCACCTCGGCATGGATCTCCACCCCCCGTTCTTGGGCCAAGGCCTGGGCCTTGTTCACCCCCACCTCACTCAAATCGCACGACGTCACGGCCCAACCTTGTTGGGCGGCATGGACCGCGTTTCGGCCTTCTCCATCGCAGGGCAAGCACACACTCCCAGGCGTCCTCAACGCCAACTGCGACGCCCAAAAGGCATTGGGTTGGACCCCGTACACGGTGTCGTGCGTCCGATATCGATCGTCCCACATGTTCATGCACCGAAGTACGGACACGCGCGGCTACCTTGCACCATGCAGAAGATGAAAATCGCAGGGGTGGCGTCCCTCTTGGGTGCCGTTCTCCTTTC
Organism: Flavobacteriales bacterium; assembly: GCA_011524845.1. Classification (GTDB taxonomy): domain Bacteria; phylum Bacteroidota; class Bacteroidia; order Flavobacteriales_D; family Sanyastnellaceae; genus UBA11663. The sequence goes on from WTJL01000052.1 coordinate 28,787, forward strand.
GCCCGTCGGCTTGGCCCAAGACCACACCGCCGTCTCTGACAGCGCGCTCGTTCGTGACCTGTTCAGCGAAGTCCTCGCCCACGGCGAGGCCCACGACAACCTGCGCACGTTGTGCAAGGACATTGGGCACAGGCTGAGTGGCTCGCCCAGTGCCGACCGCGCCATCCTCTGGGGCCAATCCGTCATGGATGCGTACGGTGCCGACACCACCTACATCATGCCTGTGGAGGTCCCAGCTTGGACACGGGGCGACGTGGCCGAAGCGACTGCGTCGTTCTCCGACGGCACGACCCTGCCGTTGCACGTCACGGCGCTGGGCGGCTCTGTGCCTACGCCCCAGCAGGAATGGATCGAAGGACCGCTGCTGGTGGTGCGCCACCTCGACGCACTGGACACCTTGGACGCCACGGGCCACATCGTGCTGTTCAACCGGCCCATGGATCCGCTCTTGATCAACACAGGTGCAGCCTACGGCGGAGCGTTTGACCAGCGCGGTGGCGGCGCGTCAGCAGCGGCCAAAGCAGGCGCCATTGGGGTGTTGGTTCGGTCGCTCACCCATGCCCTCGACACCCTGCCCCACACGGGATCGCTGAGGTACAAAGACGACGTCGAGCGCATTCCTGCCGCCGCCATTTCCACGGTGGACGCCTCTTCCTTGGCCCAAGCCCATGCGTCTGGCAGCCATCCCGAGGGCATCCGCGTTCGGCTGCGCATGAATTGCCAGGACCTCGGGACTGTGGAACAAGGCAACGTGGTGGGTGAATGGACGGGAAGCCAATACCCAGAAGAAATCATCACCCTCGGTGGACACCTCGATTCATGGGACATCGGAGAAGGTGCGCACGACGACGGTTCAGGCGTGGTGCACACGCTGGAAGCCCTGCGCGCACTCAAGGCGGTTGGTTTTGAGCCCCAACGGACGCTGCGGTTTGTCCTGTTCATCAACGAAGAAAACGGCAACCGCGGCGGAAAGATGTACGCCAAGATTGCCGCCGAGGAACACGAGCAGGGGTTGCGTCACGTGGCCGCGATGGAGTCAGACGCCGGTGGCTTTGTGCCCCGTGGAGTGCGCATGGATGCCCTGGATGCAGGCGTCGACTTGGTGCGCAGCTGGGCGGGCACGTTGGAGCCGTACAACCTCCACTACTTTGGGCGCGGAGGCGCCGGGGTGGACATCGGGCCTCTCAAGGCCTTGACGCCACGACCGCTTTTGGTGGGGTTGGTGCCCGATGGGCAACGCTATTTTGACCTGCACCACAGCAGCCAAGACGTCTGGGAAAACGTCCACAAGCGCGAGCTTGAACTCGGGGCGGCCACGTGCGCAAGCATCGTTGCCCTCCTCGACCGGCACCTGCCCACGCCCTGAGGTCAGGCCTCAGTCTTCTGTGCTGTCCTGAGCGGTCGTGGACCAGTAGGGCACAAATTGAAAATCCCCGTATTGGTCGAGCGTGCCTTCGTACGACGGAAAGTGAATGCCCAACCCGTCGAGGGACCATTCCGAGGGCAACGGCAAGCCGATGTGGTCGTTGGCGTAGTGCCACAATCCGTCGAAGAAAGGGGCCGACTCCGCCACGATGGCGGCGTCTCCAAATTCGAGGGAATACACCGCAAAACCGGGGTTGTAGCGCCAATCGAAGAACACGTAGTGCCCGTCCACTTCCTCACCTGAGGAGACGGCGATTCGGCCGTCAGGGAAGGTCATGTGCTCAAAACTGGTGATCGTCCCGCTGCGTTCCACGAGGTTGTAGACAGTGACAGGCTCTGGGCACTCGGGGACATAGACCTGGGCGCTGTCGTAGATGCTGTAGGCGAAGTACAATGAATCGAGCTGGGCATCGCCGTTCATCAGGTCGGCAAACAAGGTCTCGAGGTCGGTGCCTTGGTAGTCGCAAGCCACCGTCAAGTCAGGACCCCATTGGGTGTTGAAGACCGTGAGGAATTGCACCATGTCTTCGATGTTGATGAGCCCGTCGCCGTCGGCATCGGGTTGCCAGGGCTGGGTGGTTTGGGCTTGCACCCCTCCTGCCATCAAGAGGAGCAAGGCAGAGAAAAACGTACGCATGAGGTCAGATTTGGAACCTTAAATATACATAATATCAAGATTCCAGAAGCCACGGCCCTCTCCGACAGCCGTTTGCAAGGTCCTGTCAACGCTCCGACCGCAAGAAAGCGCGCGACGTCATGACCGACTCAATGTCCGTCCGATCCATGCGTTGCTTTCGGAATTCTCCTGCGTGGTAGAGCTCGGCTTGGTTGTCGTAGAAAGGGCTGAACACGTTGCCCGATTGCCCTGTGGGTAGGATGCTCTCGGACGAGGCCACGTCTGCAAAGTCCAGGCCGATGCGCATGGATGGTCCTGAGAACACGTCGTAGTTCACCTCCTCTTTCAGCTTGAACTCGTACTTGCACAAGGCGTCTTTGGCGGCAGGCAGCTCGAAGGGGCCCACATTCAAAAGGTCCCCCACCAACGGTGCGTCGGTCATGGCGTGGGGGTGAACCACCGTGTGCAACCGTCCGTACTGCCACGTTTCTGGATTCTCGCCCAGCGCTTTCTCGAGGTCTTCCCGGGCCGAGGTCAAGGCCTGTGCCACGATGTCGGAGGCCGTTTCAACCTCAGACGTGGCCACGTTGTCCCACCAAAGCGATTGGGGGTTGGCCAAGAGTTTGGGGAAGGCGTTCTCGCTGACGATGGTTTGGTGCCACGAGACAAACTTGTCTTGGGCATCTTCCGGTCCGGCAGCTTGCAAGAACTCGTCGTACATCGCGGCTTGGATGGTGCGGTACATCCAACGGTAGTACAACGTGGGGGCCGCTTCCTCTCCGAGGTGACTTCCCTCCCATTCGCGCAGGAAAGGCTCCACCTCCACCCCAGCCTCGTCGGCGTATGCCACGAGCATGGCGGCGTTGGCCTCGTACACGGGGGAATGGTGATCGAGCTGAAGGGCCTGGGCTTGGGCCACGTCCCAGTCGTTCTTGGGCGCAGACAAGGCCTTCATGATGGCGGAGGCCCGCGTGTTGCCCGCGTAGTAGTGACCCGGAATGTTCACGCTGTCGCTGGTTTGAGGGGCGTTGTTCGCGGAATACACGTAGCCTGAAGCAGGATTCACCGAGCGGGGGTTCGCGTCAAACCCATGCCATCCTTGGGGGTCGTTGGCGGGGTCGGTGCCGTCGATGGCCACCTTGGTGTCGATGCCTGGACGGTAGATGGGGAGTTTGGCGCACGCCCACCACCCAATGTCGCCTTGTGCATCGCCGTACATCATGTTCAAGCCTGGCGCATGGATGAGCGCGGCATGCTCGGCAAACCGCTCCACCCCGGATTCGCGGGAAAATCCATAGAACGCCTGGTGGATCTTGTTCTCGGGGTACTGATTGAACGTCCACCACATGGCCACGTCGTCCTCCAACAAGGGGCCATGGTGGGTTTCTCGAACCTGGAACGTCACGGGCGCCTTTCCAGCGACCTCCAGGGTTTCGGTGCGGATGTCGAGCGGAAGCCACTCTCCATTGTGGTAATACGTGTCCCCTTCGATGGTTTCTCGGAAGAGGTCGATCTCGTCGTTCACAAACATCGTCACGCCCCACGCGTGGTCGCGGGTGTGGCCAATGACGGGAAAGGGCAGACCGCCGATGTGGTTGCCGTAGTACTCGAGCTCTGGCGTCACGACATGCGCTTCGTACCACACCGACGGGGACGCGTAGGCCATGTGGGCGTCGTTGCAGAACAGCACCTTTCCCGACGCTGTTCGGTCGCCACTCAACACCCACGCGTTGGACCCCAACCACTGGGGCACGGGGCGGAGTGCATCCAGCTCGTGCACCTTGGACGCCAAGCCAGAGATGTCGCGGGCCTGAGTGGGAATGCGTTGGTAACCGTCCTCATTCCAGTAGACGTCTGCGATGCGCGCAGAGTCGAGGTGGTTGGCCATCCAATCGAGGATGGGCTCGGTTTTCAGGTGGATGGCGAAGGAGTACGCCATGAATCCGGTGGCACAGTAGACGTCGTGCAGGTCAAACGGCTGTGGTTTGGCGTTGATCAAGCGGTATTCAAAGGGCAATTCTCCCGACTCGATGTAGGCGTTCACGCCGTCGAGGTAGGCCTGCATGGCGTCGACAATGTGGGCGTTTTCGCTGTCGCCCTTCAGTTGTTCCACCGTCCGATCTGCCGTTTTGCGCATGCCCAGCGTCCGCAGGTACTTGTCGTTGTCGATCATGTCGGGGCCCAACAAAGCCGACAGCTCTCCCCCTCCTGCCCTTCGCAACAGGTCCATTTGCCACAATCTCTCCATGGCGTGGACGTACCCGAGCGCATGCAAGGCGTCGTGCTCGGATTCCGCATAAATGTGCGGCACCGCCATGTCGTCAAACACAATCTCCACGTCTGCCGCGAGGGCATTGGACGGGAGGTCAAACCCGTAATCGGGGGCAATGGTTTGGGTGGTGATGTACACGAGGCTGAGAAGCATGGTGACCATCACGGCGAACACGCGCAAGATGTTTTTCATGTATAAGGCGTCA
>WTJL01000147.1 GCA_011524845.1 Flavobacteriales bacterium
AGCTCCTCAAGCCACTCAAGCTGGGTCCTCAATGCAGGGGTCGCCCAAAAAGCGTAGCCCTCCTCGCCCCCGTCCATGATGAACAGGGCCTCCACATCTTTTCCCGTGCGTTGCAAACTGTCCACCCAGGCCGCTCCTCGATCTGGACCAAGAACCATGCAGACGGTGGCGTAGGCATCGGCGTAGGCCGCACTTGGCGTGACAATGGTGGCACTCAACAACCCGTGAGTGACGGGGGCCCCAGTGCGCGGGTCCAGGGTGTGGGACAACTTTTGGCCGTTGACAACCGACACTTTGCGGTAATTCCCACTGGTGCACACCGATTGGTTGTCAAGGGGCAACACGGCTTGCAAGGTCCGGCCCTCCGCCTGGGGACGGTCGATGGCGATGCGCCAAGGTTGCCCCTTGGCGTTGGTGCCCATGCATTTGACCTCGCCACCGAGCTCCACCATCATGTTCTCCACGCCATGGTCCATCAGGACCTCCGCCAAGCCATCGACGGTGTAGCCCTGGGCCACCGCATTGAAGTCCAGTTCCACCCGTGGATCTCCTTTGGACAGATGACCGCCCATCACACGCCCCCTCTCGTCCTCCACGTCGTTGTAATCCACGACGTCGGTGCGGAACCGCGCGAACGCGTGAACGCTGTCCACCATGGCCTGAGTCACCACGTCGCGATGCTGCATGCGGAATCCCCACAGCTTCATCAAAGGCGCCATGGCCACGTCAAAGGCACCTTGGGACTCTCGGTGCACGTCGCTCGAAATGTCCCACAGCACCGACCACACGCGCGCCTCGTCTGTCAACTCGAACACCGTGTCCGTCCGTTCAAACGCGTTGAACCGCGACAAAGCCGATTCCGGCCGCCATGCGTTCATCTCGATGTCCACCTCCTCGAGGGAGGCGTCCAACGCCGCCTGAGGAACCGAATCGGCCGAGACGTACTTGATGGTGTACGTGGTTCCCTGTGCCTCACCTCGGTGCACCCATTCCCTGCCGTTCACGGCCGTGGTGGGCCCTTCCGAATCTCCGCATCCGAAGGCGACAAAGGCCCCTGCAACCGCAAGAGCCTTTGTGATTCGGTCGAGACTTGGCTTAACCACCGAAGTCATCGAAGCTGACATTTTCAGGAGGAACCCCCCAGTCGTCGCACATCTTGAGAACCGCCTGGTTCATCATCGGTGGCCCGCAGAAGTAGAACTCGATGTCCTCTGGTGCCTCGTGGTCCTTCAAGTGGTGGTCGATCACCGCGTTGTGCACAAAGCCGAGGAAACCGTCTCCTTCGTCCTGGATGTCTTTCTTCTCGTTCCAGTTGTCACCTTCCGCAGGCTCCGACAACACGAGGTGGAACGTGAAGTTTTCAAACTCCTTCTCGATCGCACGGAAGTCGTCCACGTAAAACAGCTCGCGCTTGGAACGTCCGCCGTAGAAGAACGTCACCTTGCGGCCGGTCTTCAACGTGTGGAAGAGGTGGAACAAGTGCGAACGCATGGGCGCCATGCCGGCACCACCGCCGATGTACACCATTTCTGCGTCGGTCTCCTTGATGAAGAACTCTCCGTAAGGGCCTGAGATGGTGACCTTGTCGCCTGGCTTTTGGGCGAAGACAAACGAAGAACAAATGCCAGGGTTCACCTGCATCCATCCGTTGCGTGCACGGTCCCATGGCGGGGTGGCAATCCGGATGTTCAACATCACGATGTTGCCCTCTGCAGGGTGGTTGGCCATGGAGTACGCGCGAACGATGGGTTCGTCGTTGACCATCTTGAGGTCCCACAACCCAAACTTGTCCCATTCCGATTGGAAGGTGTTGGGGTCTGGGTGATGCTCAGGGTGCGCTGTGATGTCAATGTCCTTGTAGTCCACGGTCGTGGTGGGCACGTCCACTTGGATGTATCCCCCGGCTTCGAAGTCGAGCGTTTCGCCTTCAGGCAAGCGCACCACAAACTCCTTAATGAATGAGGCCACGTTGTAGTTGGACACCACTTCGCAGTCCCACTTCTTGATGCCGAAGACTTCTTCGGGCACCTGAATGTCCATGTCCTCCTTCACCTTCACTTGGCAACCGAGGCGCCAGTTGTCGGCAATCTCTTTCCGAGAGAAGTGAGGCGTTTCCGTGGGAAGAATGGAACCTCCACCTGTGTTCACTTGGCACTTGCACTGAACGCACGTGCCACCTCCGCCACAGGCGGAGGGCAAGAACACCCCGCTGTTGCCCAACGTGGTCAGAAGCGTGGAGCCGCCATCGACTTCGAGCGTCTGCTCGCCATTGATGGTGATTTTGAGTTTGCCCGCGGGCGAGAGTTTGGCCTTCACAAACAAGAGGAGGCTCACGAGCATCA
>WTJL01000184.1 GCA_011524845.1 Flavobacteriales bacterium
CCTGCCAAGGCATGAAGGCCACCTTCATGTTTTGACCGAGGGCGAGCTCTCCCTTTTGAGTGGAGTAGCCTTCGACCAAAATTTGGCCACCTGTCACCTTTTCTCCCTTGGCCACCATGGGCTTCAGGTTCATGCACGTGCCTTGGTTGGTACGGGCAAACTTGGTGAGGTTGTACACTTTCAAATCGCTTTCGAACGACACGAGCAAGTCGTTGTCGTCCATGTCGTGGCGGATGTGAATCTCGTTTGCATCCACAAACTCCACCACCCCGTCACGCTCGGCACGCAACAGCACGCGAGAGTCACGGGCCACAGGCGCCTCCACACCCGTACCCACGATGGGCGAGTTGGGGCGCATGAGCGGCACTGCCTGACGCATCATGTTGGAGCCCATCAACGCACGGTTGGCGTCGTCGTGCTCGAGGAATGGAATCAGAGAGGCCGCAATCGACGCAATTTGGTTGGGGGCGACGTCCATGTACTGAAGCTCTTCTGGCTTCACAATGGGGAAGTCACCTTCCAAACGGGCCTTCACCATGTCGTTCTCGAACGAACCATCTTTTTTGATGGGGGCGTTGGCCTGTGCAATCATTGCGCTGTCCTCGTCTTCTGCCGAGAGGTACACAATGTCGTTTTGGTTGGTCGCCGCCTTGCCCTTGGTCACCTTGCGGTAAGGGGTCTCGATGAATCCGAGACGGTTCACCTTGGCGTAAACACAAAGGCTGGAGATCAAACCAATGTTGGGACCTTCCGGCGTCTCAATGGTGCAAAGACGTCCGTAGTGCGTGTAGTGCACATCACGAACCTCAAAGCCTGCGCGCTCTCGGCTCAAACCACCTGGACCCAACGCGGAGATGCGACGCTTGTGCGTCACCTCGCTCAGCGGGTTGGTTTGGTCCATGAACTGAGACAGCTGGTTGGTGCCAAAGAAGCTGTTGATCACAGAGCTCAACGTCTTCGCGTTGATCAAATCGGTAGGCGTGAAGACCTCGTTGTCACGAACGTTCATGCGCTCGCGGATGGTCCGCGCCATGCGGGCCAGACCCACACCAAACTGCGAGTACAACTGCTCACCCACGGTACGGATGCGGCGGTTGCTCAAGTGGTCGATGTCGTCTACGTCGGTGTTGCTGTTCACGAGGTCGAGCAACGTCTTGATGATGCGGATGATGTCGTCCGTGGTGAGCGTGCGAGACTCCTCACCTTCGATCTCAAGCTTGCGGTTGATGCGGAAGCGTCCCACCTCTCCGAGGTCGTAACGCTGCTCAGAGAAGAACAACTTGTCAATGACACCGCGGGCCGTTTCCAAATCGGGCGGCTCTGCGTTGCGAAGCTGACGGTAGATGTACTCCACCGCTTCCTTCTCTGAGTTGGAGCTGTCCTTCTGGAGGGTGTTGTAAATGATGGTGAAATCACCCTGGTTCACTCCCTCTTTGTGGAGAATGATGGTCTTGGACCCAGAGTCCAAGATCAAATCCATGTGTTCTTTTTCAAGGACGGTCTCGCGCTCGAGCACCACCTCAGTGCGCTCGATGGACACCACCTCACCGGTGTCTTCTTCCACGAAGTCCTCGACCCAGGTCTTCAACACGCGGGCAGCCAAAGGACGGCCAAGCACGCGCTTCAAGCCCGCCTTGGTCACTTTCACTTCGTCCGCCAAGTCGAAGATGCCGAGGATGTCTCGGTCCGTCTCGTAGCCGATGCTGCGAAGCAGCGTGGTCACGGGCAACTTCTTCTTCCGGTCGATGTACGCGTACATCACACCGTTGATGTCGGTGGCAAATTCAATCCAAGATCCCTTGAATGGGATGATTCGGGCTGAGTGCAACTTGGTTCCGTTGGCGTGACGGCTCTGGCCGAAGAACACACCAGGAGAACGGTGCAACTGGTTGACAATCACACGCTCTGCACCATTCACCACAAACGAGCCTTGAGGCGTCATGTACGGGATGGTGCCCAAGTACACGTCCTGGACGATGGTCTCGAAGTCTTCGTGCTCGGGATCCGTGCAGTACAGCTTCAACTTCGCCTTCAAAGGCACGCTGTACGTCAAACCACGCTCAATGCATTCTTGAATGCTGTAGCGTGGCGGATCGATGAAGTAGTCGAGGAATTCGAGAACGAATTGATTTCGGGTGTCCGTGATGGGGAAGTTCTCACTGAACACCTTGAACAGTCCCTCCGTAGTGCGGTTTTCAGGGTTGGTTTCCAATTGGAAAAACTCCTGAAAAGAACGGAGTTGAATGTCCAAGAAATCTGGATGCTCCAGAGGGAGGTCTACGGAACCAAAGTTGGTGCGCAGGGGGTTGGAGTTGGGGTTGGCCAGGGTCATGGTCGTTT
>WTJL01000046.1 GCA_011524845.1 Flavobacteriales bacterium
ATGGGCGTTTCCACTTCCTTGCCGGCCGTCATGATCAAGTCGGCAAATTCGTCCACGACCAGCACGATGTACGGCATGTAGTGGTGGCCCAGGCGGTGCAGGTCCTTGCCGTTGTCGGGGTGGCCATCCGCCAACCCTGGAATGATCTTGCGCTTGCTGAACTTGGCGTTGTACTCCTTGAGGTTTCGGCACTGAGCGTGCTTGAGCAGCTCGTAGCGCTGGTCCATCTCCACGCACAGGCTGTTCAGCGTGCTCACCACCTTCGACGTGTCGGTGATGATGGCGTCCTCGCTGTCAGGCAGCTGCGCCAGGTAGTGGCGGACAATCTTGTTGTAGAGCGTCAGTTCCACCTTCTTGGGGTCCACCAGGACAAACTTCAACTGCGACGGATGCCGGCGGTACAGCATGCTGACAAGCATGGCGTTCAGTCCGACCGACTTGCCCTGTCCCGTGGCACCGGCCATCAACAAGTGGGGCATCTTCGCCATGTCGAAGACGTAGGTCTCGTTGCTGATGGTCTTGCCCAAGGCGATGGGCAGGGCTGCGTCGGAGTTCTGGAACTTGTCGCTGGCAATCAGCGTGCGCATGCTCACCACGTCGGGGTTGGAGTTGGGGACCTCGATGCCGATGGTGCCCTTGCCGGGAATCGGAGCGATGATGCGGATGCCCAAGGCCGCGAGACTCAACGCGATGTCGTCCTCGAGGTTCTTGATCTTGCTGATGCGGATGCCGGGGGCAGGCACGATCTCGTACAGGGTCACCGTGGGGCCGACCTCTGCGGTGATCTTGCTGACTTCGATCTTGAAGTTGGCCAGCGTCCGAAGGATGTTTTCCTTGTTCTGCTGCAATTCCTCATCCGTCACGCGGTTCTTGCCGTCCCCGTGGTCGACGAGCTTGTCCAGGTTGGGCAATTGGAAGCGGCCCAAATCCAGGGTCGGGTCGTATTCCTCCCCGAACTCCTCGGCCAAGTCCTTCAACTGCTCTTCGCTCAACGTTTCTTCCTCCTGCACTTCCTTCACCTCAAACTCCACGTTGTCTTCTTCCTTGGTGGCTTCAGGAGCCTCTTCCGGCTTGGTGACCTCAAGCGGCATGTCCTCGACGGGAGGCACGGGTTCTGCGGGAGGCGGTGTGGCGTCGAGTTCTTGTGTCGTTGAGGCGGCGGCAGGCGTTTCGGCTGAAGGTCCGGCTGGCTCTTCAGCAGGCGTTTCCGTCGCTGGCGTGGCAGGAACGGTCTGGACAGGTGCCGCCGTTTCAGGAGCCGGTGCCGTTGGGGTCACGTCGAACGGCACTTCGTCGGAAGCCTGTTCTTGCTCAGAGGCAAGCAACACGTTCTTGATGTTTTCTTCCGTGGAGGCGGCCTTGGCTTCGGCTGCAGAAGCTGTGGCCGTGCCGGTTGTGGCGGTGTTGGCCGCCGCCTGTTGCATGGCGGCTTCGTCCATGGCGTCTTCCTCCATCATCGCCTCCTCAGACGACTTGAACCACGCTCCTGCGCGTTGCCCAAGGCGCTTCCACAGGGCCGGGGTGTTGTACGCCAGCATGACACTCACCACGATCATCAGGGTCAATCCGGAGCCTGTGGCCCCGAGCAGCTGAAGCGATTGCCCCAGCAACCACAAGCCAGCCGCACCGGTGATGTGGTCGTTCAAGGCACTCGTGGCGGGCAGGGTGGGGTCCACCGTGGTGTGGGTCAAGAATGCCAGGGCCCACGGCAGGAACATGGCGAGGAACGCGGAGATGCGGAAGGTTTTGGCCAAAGGAAGAAACGCACGGTCGGTCAACCAGCGCAGCCCTAGGAGCCCTAGGAGGAAGGGGAGGGCGAGGGAACCGATGCCGAGGCCCTGCCGTGCCAAGAAGTACCCCACATGGGCTCCGAGGCTTCCAAGGATGTTGTGGTAGGCTTCGAGTTCGTCGGTGGCGCCTGCGTTTTGGAGGATGCGAATGTCGAGCGCGCCCGTGAACAGGCTCGAGAACACCGAGAGCGTGAAGATCAGGGCGAGGCCCAGCGCCACGAGGCCCGAGACCGAGCGTGTGCGCTCGTCCGCCCAGGTGTCCTTCATTTGGCCCAACAGGGCGAAGGAAAACGCGGAGGATGTCTCAGCCTTGGGTGCCGCTTTTTTGCGCTTGCCCTTGGTGGTTTTGCCTTTCGCGGCAGGCTCTTGATCTTTGAGAAGGATGTTCTTTGCCATGGATTCTACGAATCTAAACGCCCGCCAAACGTGGGAATTGTGGCCTTCAAATGCTTCTTCACTCAGAGGTGTGCAAAAGGGCATTGCGCTGAACCACGGAATTCGCTATCTTTGCCCTCCCAATTCTTGAAACCATGGCGAAGAAAGGCAAC
>WTJL01000121.1 GCA_011524845.1 Flavobacteriales bacterium
GCCTGGGGCTGAGCGTCACGGCCTGGGGCAGGGCCCAACAATTGCATCACGTCCGCGACCACCTCAGTGGTGTAGCGGTTTTGGCCTTGTTGATCCTGCCATTGGCGGGTCTTCAATTTGCCCTCGATGTAGCACTGCGAGCCTGTCTTCAGGTACTTGCCTGCCGTTTCCGCAAGCCCCCGCCACAGCACCACGTTGTGCCATTCGGTGTTGGTGATGCGTTCTCCGGACGCCCGGTCAGTGTACGACTCAGACGTGGCCATGCGAAGGGTGCATACCGCGATGCCGTTGGGGGTGTAGCGCAATTCGGGGTTCTGTCCGAGGTTGCCTACGAGGATGACTTTGTTGATGCCTGCCATGCCGTGAAGGTACTGCTTTCAGCGCAGTTCTTCCTCCCCGAGCGCGGCCAAGATGTCGTCCCACACTTTGGTCAAAAGCCGGGGCCGTGCCGTGGATTGGAACTGGGTCCATGTCATCGCCTGCCCGCCGTTCTCTTTCGCAAACGCTTGAAAAGCACCCAAGCTCGGGGCTTGCCAATGATGAAAGGTGCACGTGATGCGCTTGTGGGTGAGGATGTGGGTGACTGGTTCCAACAACAACCCCGCATGGGCAAAGGATGCCGGGGGGGCGAGTTCAGGAAAGGCCCACAGGTTGGCCCAAACGCCTTCAGAAGGACGCTTCATGGCAACGACGGAGCCTTTGTGGGTCACGACATGCCAGGTGAGCTCCCAAGCCGTTGCTTTTTTCTTGGGTTTTTTGACCGGAAGCTGGGACCAGAGGTCTTCGTTGTGGGCCGATTGGCAGGTGGGGGACAGGGGACAGGCGTCGCATTGAGGGCGCTTGGGGGAGCAGACCAACGCGCCCACTTCCATGACGGCCTGGTTGTGGTCGCCTGGATGGTCGTGGTGAAGCCAGGCGTCCGCAATGGCTTGGATGGCCTTGGCGCCCTGCGGGGCGTCCACCGGAAGCGGCATGGCGTTCCACCGGGCAGCCACGCGCTGAACGTTTCCGTCCACCGCCGCCACTGGTTCCCCGAGCCCAATGGAGGCAATTGCCGCGGCCGTGTAGGGACCGATGCCAGGCAACTCGAGCCAGTCCGCATGGGTGCTGGGAAACGCGCCGGCCTCGTGGATGACCTTGGCGGCACGGTGGAGGAGTCTGGCCCTCCGGTAGTAGCCCAACCCTTCCCACGCTTTCATGACGTCGTCTTCTGAGGCTTGGGCCAAATCGGCGACCGTGGGGAAGGTCGATTGGAAGGCATGCCACTTGGGAATGCCTGTGTCCACCCGGGTCTGTTGCAACATGATTTCACTGAGCCACGTGCCGTACAGGCTGGGCTTTTCACGCCAAGGCAAGGGGCGTGCGTGACGTAAATACCACGACCTCAATGCGTTTCTGGCATCGGAGGCGCGATGTTCGTCCGTGGAATTTTGCAGAAAACCCGCGTCATTCATTTCGTTTTCAAAGGTATGCGTGTATTTTTGCACCCCTCAAAACGACCTCACAGGACGTTGAATTTGAACCACCAACCTACAAGAAACCCCTCAAGACCATGACCAAGGCGGACATCGTAAGCCAGATTTCGGACCAAACCGGAATGGAGAAAGGAGACGTGCAAGCGACAGTAGAAGCGTTCATGCGCGCTGTCCGTAGCAACCTCGAAAGTGGCGAAAACGTGTACCTGCGTGGTTTTGGAAGCTTTGTGGTGAAGACGCGTGCAGCCAAGACCGGCCGCAACATCTTGGCCAAGAAGTCCATCCAAATCCCCGCCCACAACATCCCATCGTTCAAGCCCAGCAAGGACTTTGTGGAGAACGTGAAACTCAACGTCAAGGTCAAGTAAACCTCTTCTGATGGCGGTGTCTAAATCCACATGGGTCTTGGTGGCGGGTGCAGCAGCACTCGTGGCAGGCGTGTTGTGGATGCCACGCACCCCAGCCTCAGCCCCCCAGCCCCCTGTGGCCTCCGAGGGCGTGTCCATCGAGGACATTGGCACGGACCCAGTCGACATTGCAGTGGCCCAGGTCAGTGGAGAGAACCCCATGGAAGGCATCTTGGCCCTCCGCGCGTTGGCCGACGACACGCCGCCCAACCTCGACGCGGTCATGTGGCTCGGACGGTTCAGTGTGCAAAGCGGTCAGCTTGAAAAGGCACGTGAGCGCTTTGAGCAAGTGATCGATGCGCAGCCCGATCGGGTGGAAGCGTATTGGGAGCGCGCCATGCTTGACATGGAAGAGGGCTATCTTGAGGACGCGGTGCAGGGGTTTGACCTTTGCATCTCAGCAGACGAAATGTACGTGAATGGTCGCTTCTTCAAAGCCCGTTGCC
>WTJL01000178.1 GCA_011524845.1 Flavobacteriales bacterium
ATTCGCCGCGCCCACATGCGCGTGTTGTACGAACGCTACCTCCAGGCGCAGTCTCAAGGAACGCCTCAAGCGGTTCCTTCTCAGGCCTTGCTGATTCCGGAGGACATCACCTTGACCCAGCCCGAGGTGTTGGCCTTGATGAGTGCCCAAGATGCGCTGAAGGGCATGGGCATGGAGCTGGGGCAACTGGACGACCAAACCGTGCAGCTTCGCGCGGTGCCTGCCGACCTGACCGTTCGCATTCGCGAGGCATTGGATGCGGTGTTGGAATCGTTTCACGAAGGCCTGTGGGACGACGCCGACCTCCGTCGCGAGCACTGGGCCAAAGCTTGGGCTGCCCAAGGGGCGGTCCAAGGAGACGCCCCCATGCCGATGGAGGCGCGGCGTCAATTGGTGACCGACCTTTGGTCGTGCACCCACCCCAATGTGGATCCCCACGGCCGCACGGTGCTGTCGGTGTGGGCTGCTGAAGACCTTGAAAATCCGTTTCGCTGATGTTGCAAAACACCCCTCAAGTCGTCAAAAACCTGATCATCCTCAACGTGCTCATGTACTTGGGTTCAGGGTTGATTGGCGATTCCGTGGCCGTGCCTCTGTTGGCGGGAACCTACCCGGGTTCGCCCTTCTTTGAGCCGTGGCAAATCATCACCCACATGTTCATGCATGGGGACTTGGGCCACATCTTCTTCAACATGTTCGCGTTGTTCATGTTTGGCTCGCAATTGGAGCGCGTGTGGGGACCCCAGCGCTTTTTGACCTACTACATGGCGTGTGGTTTAGGCGCTTTCGCGCTCCATGAATTGGTGGTGGGGCTTCAGTTTTACTCGGAGCTGGGGACGTTCTTCCCGTCGGCCGATCAGTTCGTGTCGCCCAACGCCAGCCCGTTGCAACGTGCGCGGGTGCTGGAGATGGTGTTTGGACGCGTGGTTGGGGCGAGTGGGGCGGTGTTTGGGCTGCTCTTGGCCTTTGGCATGCTGTTTCCCAACACGCAGCTCATGCTGCTGTTTCCGCCGATCCCGATTCGCGCGAAGTATTTTGTCATGGGGTACGGTGCGATTGAGTTGATGCTCGCCTTCCAAAACAGCCCCGGCGACAACGTCGCCCACTTTGCTCACCTGGGGGGGATGATTTTTGGCTACGTGTTGCTCAAGCGCTGGCAACAAGACCGCGGACATTTTTATTGAGCCATGTGGGAGAATGTGAAAGCGATGTGGCGAGATGGAGGCATGTTGACGCGCCTGGTGTGGGTGAATGCTGCCGTGTTTGTCCTCCTCATGACGTTGGACGTGGTGGACCAGCTGGGCGGAGGCGTCGTGTCCGCGGTGCTTCCTGCCGAAGGAGCCCGAACCTTCGCCACGTCTTGGCGTCTCGAGGTCTTGGCGAAGCGTCCTTGGAGTGTGCTGACCCACATGTTCACGCACCAAGGCGTGTGGCACATCGCCATGAACATGCTTCTCCTGTTTTGGATGGGAAGGGTGTACCAAGGCGAGGTGGGGTCGCGGCGCTTGTTGAGCACCTACCTGGCAGGAGGGTTGGCAGGATTTGCGGCCTACTTCCTGATCACCAATGGATTCAAACCGTTGCAGTCGGGCACCTACGCGTTGGGCGCCTCGGCGTCGGTGATGGCCATTTTTGGCGCCATCGCCACGCTGCGTCCTGAGTTGAAGTTCAACTTGATTTTGTTTGGCCCGGTGTCATTGAAGCATTTGTTCTGGGGATACGTGGTGCTGGACTATTTTGGGTTGAGCCGAGGCGTGAATGCTGGGGGCAACGTGGCGCATTTGGGCGGGGCGTTCTTTGGCGTGATGCTCGTGCTTCAGGACCGCAAGGGGCGCAACCTTGTGGGCTGGCTTGAATGGCTTTTGGACGCTTTGACATCGCGGTCGGTGTCCATTCCCAAGCGGAAGCGCAGCCGGTTCAAGGCGTCCACGTCCAACCGATGGAAGGCCGCAGAACGCGAGGCCTCTCGCGCCCCGATGTCCGACGACGAGTTCAACGCGGCACGTGCAGACCGCCAGGAGCGGTTGGACGCCATTTTGGACAAGATCTCCAAGCATGGCTACGACCACTTGTCCGCGGAGGAGAAGCGATTCTTGTTTGACGAAAGCCAACGTTGACCGTGGCCCAATCCAAGCCTTCAAACGTCTCCAAGAACCCCAAGCGGTCCCGCCGGCGCGTGGATTCTGCGAGCCTGCTGACCTTTCCTGGCGTGGTGCTGGTGTTGGTGGGTGAATTGGCGGTTCGCGTGTCTCCTTCGTGGTTTCCGTGGTTGGCGCCGTTTGGGTTGACGTACGGGTTGGGCTGGATGCTTCTCGCGGCCGGCGTGATCTGGCGGGTGGTGTCGTTCCGGTGGATTCGGGCGGCGTTTCCGCTGTTGGTGCTGGTGGCCACGTGGCCGTCGTTCATGTTGGTGTTTTCGTTGGGTCTGGGCACCACGCCCATGCCGGAGGACCAGACGCAAGCGTGGGGCGTGTTGTCGTTCAACGTTCGCCGTTTGGACGAGTACAACTGGCTCAAAGGAGACCAAACCCGCCGAGACCTCGCCACGTGGTTGTCGAGCAGGCAGGAAGAGGTGTGGTGCTTGCAGGAATTTCCCAAGAACGGGAAGTCGGTGCTGCAGGAGTCTGGCTTCGCATGGTCGTCTTCGGGACGGAAGGTGTTGGGGTGGCCCAACGGTTCAGGCCCGGCCATGGCCACCACGTTTCCCGTCAAGTCTTGGACCACGTGGATGTTCCCCGACGAGGCGGGCCGCGGAAGGGTGCTGGAGGCCGACCTCGAAACGCCTTCAGGGACGGTGCGTGTCTTCAACGTCCACCTTCAAAGCTTGTACTTCAGCCACGCCGATTACGCGGCTGTAGAAGACGGTCCGAGCAGGGAAGAGGGGCTTCGGTTGCTGGGGTTGGTGACCAAGGCCTCGGAGGCCCGTGCCGCCCAAGCGAAGGAGTTGAAGAAACGCATGGACGACAGCCCGTATCCCGTGGTTCTGGCAGGCGATTTCAACGACACGCCCATGTCGTACGCCGTCCGTCAATTGCGTCAGGGTCGGGTGCGGGATGCGTTCGACGCGGCCACCCTTGGGCTGGGCGGAACGCACATCGGGACGGTTCCGGGATTGCGCATCGACGGGGTGTTGGTCGACACCACCTTCGTGGTGCACAAGCAAGAAACGCATGGCGTGATCCTGAGCGACCACCATCCAGTCACGGCCTGGGTGGGGTCAGGCGTTGATTTGGACTGAGGACGACCCGCGGGCAGCAAACGCCTCAAACAAGCTGACGTTGATGCCAATCAGCAACAGACCGTAGAGCAAGTCGTCCACCGGCATGGTGAACAGACGCCATCCTGAATTCTCTTCGTTGTTGTACCACACAATGTGGTCTGCGATGGCGTCCGGCGTGTTGTGCAACATGGGGTACGACCAAAAATCAAGGCCCGTCAGCACGCCGTTGCTGATGACAAAGGGCACCAACAGCACCAGGTAGGCAAACCAAAAGTGGCCCATCCACGACCGCCATCGAATCAAGGTGCCCAGCAACCACACGGTGCACAGCGCTGCAGTGAGGCCGAGGTAGGCGCGGTCGGAAAACCCGATGGCCAGGGCCAAGCACAGTCCGGTCATGGCAACCGTCAGCGAGCGGTGGCCGAAGCCAAGGGGCGATTTCGGGAAGTATTTCTTGAAACACGCGTAAGTGAAGACGCACGCGTAAGGCACGGTGATGAAAAAGAGCCACTCTTCGATGGGAAGCCCCAACACGTCGATGCCCGCCAAATGTTCAGGGTTGAAGCCCCAAATCCCACGAGCTGTGAAGACGACGTCCCAGGCGATGAACCCCGCCATGGTCAACAGGCACGCGGGCCAAAAGGCCTTCCATTCCTTCACAAAGGCGACCCGCTTGTCAAAGCTGGCGATGAAGGGGACCGACAAGACGGCCAGGTTCACCCACAAATACGTCCAATCACTCATGCGCGTTGCTGTTGGTTGCGCAGGGCTTTCCGCGCCTCACGAAGGTAACGCGGAGGCACAAAGAGCATCCCAAAGCATTCGCCATCTTCTTTCCCCAAGTGTTTGTGGTGAACCTTGTGGGCCTTTCGAATGGCCATGAAGTAGGCGTTCTTGGTCCGCTTGAACCATGAGAATCGTTGGTGGATGAAGACGTCGTGGACCAGAAAGTAGGCCAACCCGTACAGCGCAATGCCTGCGCCAATCCAAAACCTGAAGTCGCCTGCGATGCTGCCAGAGATGAAGCAGTAGGCACTGGGGATGGCGAAAATCAAAAAGAACGCGTCGTTCTTTTCAAAGAAGCCTGGACCATTGGAATGGTGGTCTTCGTGGAAGTACCACATGGCGCCGTGCATCAGGTATTTGTGCGCCAGCCAAGCCACGCCTTCCATGGCGGTGAAGGTGGCCAACACCACCAATGCAGGAAACAACACGCTCATAACGTCCATGGAATGAAGTTCAACAAGGCAAAAAACACGGCGAACACCAACACCAACAAGCCGGAAAGCCGGTTTGTTTTCAAGTCTTCCACGTCCCGCCAAAGCAACCCAAGGGCAAAGGCCGCCACCCACCAAGTGAGGTAATTGGTCCAAGGAATGTCGCCGTCGTGCCACGTCCACCATCCAGCACGGATGGCCACGGGTTCAATGGCTCCGTCCAAGGCGGTCATCAGGGTCGCTGCAAGGGCGGCCCTCCCCACAGGCGAGGCCGTTCGTCTGCCACGAGACATCAGCCGTTCTGACCAGTGGTGCGTGCCCAACAACAAGAGCCACCACAGCACGCCCATCAGCATGGGCACATCCAACACCTGCGGCCCCAACCCCGAGCCGTAGCTGTACTCGCCAAAGAGCAAGCCCGTCGCCACGCCCAGCACTTCAATGCCAAAGCCCAAAAACATGGTCAGCGACCATCGCCACGGGCTTTCGGATCCCGTGAAGGCCATCACAATGGCCGCGCACACGATCAAATTCAAGGGGGTCAAAGGCAGCAGCACGTCCGCATATCCAAGGGCGGTTCCCGCCGCACCCACCACGTGCAAGATGACGATGACCACGCCCCACGTGAAGGGAGACCGCATCAAAGACTGCAGCGCTGAAAGGGTCGGCGTGGGGGTGGAGGTGCTCATGCGTCCTGGTGTGCAAGTTCGTCCACGATGCGTGCGCCAAGCAAACACAACGGAATGCCTCCTCCGGGGTGGACGCTGCCACCACAGAAATACAGGCCGTCGAGGTCGACGGAACGGTTGCGGTGTCTTAGAAAAGCCGCGGCTTTGGAATTGCTGGAGGCACCGTAGAGGGCGCCGCGCCACGAGCCTGTCATGGATTCGATGGTCCCCGGGTCCAGCACCTGTTCGCAGACGATGTTCGGACGTTCACCGAGGGTGCGTTCAATTTTGGCCAGCACATCCTCTCGCAATGTGGCGACGGCATCCTTGTCCCACTTCTCTGGATTGGCCTCGACGTTCATCAGGACAAACCAATTCTCGTGGCCTTCCGGCGCATCCTGGGGCAGCTCTTTGCTCGTGATGTTGATGTACACGGTGGGGTCGGCACCAGGCGATCCTTCGTTCTGGATCCGACGGAATTCATCTGCATAGTCCTTGCTGAACAAGATGTTGTGCAGGCTCAATTGGGGATGCGTGCCCCGGACACCCCAGTAGAAGATGACCCCAGACGTGGAGCGTTCTTGCGTCAGGATGTGCTCGGGCGCGTCGAGGTCAGGCAAGAGGCGTCGGTAGGTGGGATGCAGGTCGGCGTTGCTCACCACAAGATGCGCAGGATGCACCTCCCCGTGGGCATCCCGAACGCCCGTGACGCGCCCCTCAGTGTGCAGGATTCGCTCCGCTGCGGTGTCTGTCAGAAACCGCACGCCCAGGGACGTGGCCAACGCTTCCAGGTGGCGCGGGATGGCCCGCATGCCTCCTTCAGGAAAGAACGTGCCAATGCCGTGTTCGAGGTGAGGAATGACGTGCATCATGGCCGGTGCGCGGTGCGGATCGCTTCCGTTGTAGGTGGCGTACCGGTTGAAGAATTGGGTGAGTTTGGGGTGTCCCAAGCGCCGACGGTTGTGCCGGTCGAGGGTGCCGAGCAGGGGAAGCGACCACACGCGCGCCAGTAGCCGCCACGCGGCAGAGGAGCGGTAGGTGGAGGATTCGTGCAGGCTCCGTTCCAAGAACACGCCACGCGTCAATTCAAACGCGTCGCGGCTGGTGCGCAAATGCCGCAACAACCTTCTTGCAGGCACCCCCCAGCGGGCTTCCACGTCTCGGGCGAAGCGCTCTGAATCGGTCCATGCCACAAGCGGATCCTCCTCATCTTCCCAGAAGTAGTGGGTGCTGCGGTCCAGCGTGCGGTAAGCGAATGGGCGAGGTCGGTTGGGGACATCCGAGGGCACAAGTCCATCGAGTTCCTCCATCAACTCGGGCATGGTGAACAGCGAAGGTCCCCGGTCAAAGCGATGGCCAGCGTCCACGTGTTCGGCCAGTTTTCCGCCCACGGTGGAGGCGGCTTCGAGCACTGTGACCCGGTGGCCACGAGCGGCCATGCGCACTGCAGTGGCGAGACCTCCGACGCCGGCGCCCACCACGACCACGTCGCGGGGTTCAATCATGCGTGGAGCAGGGTTGACAGCACCTCGGGAAAGCAAATTTTGAACCAGGCGGTGTACCGGTCGGGGTGCGCTGCAATGTCGGCTTCGACTTCGCGGACCGGCATGTACCGCGTCTCGCACACCTCGTCGGGATTGGGCTCGGGGGGGACGTCGCTGTATCCGACCAGCACGTGGTCGAGCTCGTGCTCGATCATTCCGTGGTCCAAATCGGCGCGGTACACAAACGAGAACTTGGGTTCCAACTGGCACCGCATGCCCATCTCTTCCACCAACCGGCGCTGCGCCGCTTGCACCACCGTTTCATCCGGTCGGGGATGGCTGCAACAGGTGTTGGTCCAAAGCCCTCCGCTGTGGTACTTGTCCAACGCACGCCGATGAAGCAACAGATCTCCTTTGCTGTTGAACACAAACACACTGAAGGCCCGATGCAGCACGCCTTGGCGGTGGGCTTCCATTTTCTCCATGGTCCCCAAGGGACGGTCTTCCGGATCTACGAGAACCACGTTTTCGACCATGGATTGCGTTTGAGAAGGTGTGAGTGACATTAGAGGGACTTAAGGTACGTGAGAAAATCGCGCACGAACGCGTCGTGCTCTGGGTCGTCGGACCAATGGCCGTCCGCCAAGGCGGCCACCACGACCCCTCGGTCGCGGTCGCGGTCTCCTTGATAGTCGAGGATGGCAGGCACGTGGGATTGGACCCCGAGCCGAAGCAAGGCGAGGTCAGGGTGACGAGGCAACGCTTCGAGGGCCGATTCAAGGACCGGTTGCCAATCCAAAAACTGGGACAACTTGTCCACGGGATTCCAAGCGTGTTCAGCGATCATGAGTTCCGCCACGGCTTGGAATCCTGAAGCGAGGGCATGACCATTCAAGTCGGAACGCTGGCTCAGGTCGTCCTCCATGCGCTGGGCCATGAGGGTGGCTTGGTCGGTGACGCTGGCTTCTCGGTACCAAGCGCGCCAACGATGGAGATCGTGGTCAGTCGTTTGGGCCCAAGAGGAAAGGGAGAGGCACATCGCCCCCACAAGGAAAGTCCGTGCGACGCTCCTGCGCATCACGGTGAATCAAAGAAGGTTGAAGCTGTGGCGGAGGTAGGACCCCACAAACAGCGTGGCCTTTCGGCGGTTGGGAATGCGCACCCGCTCTTCGAGAATGCGGCTCGAAGGGAGCTCCGCAATTTTCTGGAAGAGGCGCTGGTAGTACACATAGGCCACGTAGACGCCGAGGCGACTCTCTTTGGGCAACTTGAGGATGCCTTCGTAGGCGTGGCGGAAGTCTGCGCCGATCTCGGCTTCGATGTGCGCTTTGGCTTTGGCGTCAAAGGCCCCCATGTCGACGCCGGGGAAATACACCCGCCCTTTGTCTTCGTAATCGTCTTTCAAGTCGCGAAGGAAGTTCACCTTCTGGAAAGCGGCTCCCAAGCTTCTCGCGTTGGGCAACAGGCGTTGGTAGGCGTCCCGATCGCCAAACACAAACACGTGCAAGCACATCAGTCCCACCACCTCGGCGGAACCCACGATGTAGTCGTCGTACCCTTGGCGGTCGTACGCGGTTCGGTCCAAGTCCCACTCCATGGAGCGGAGGAACAAGTCCACGTGTTCGCGGTCGATGTTGTACTTGACAAAGGATTTGGCAAACGCGTGCAAGATGGGATTGCTGCTCATGCCATGGTCGAGCGCCCAATACGTGTCCTCTTTGAACCGCGCAAACATGGCCTCTTGCTGAGGGCCGTGCAAGGTGTCCACGATTTCATCCGCGTAGCGCACAAATCCGTAGATGTTGTAGATGGCCTCGCGCAAGGAGGGGGCCAAGAACCGAATGCCCAGCGAAAAGCTGGTGCTGTAGGCCTTGGTCGTTCGCTTCGCACATTCCGAAGCCACGTCGTCGTAGAGTTTCAGGGCGTCCATGACACGTGGTTAACCTCGAAAGGCGGGTTCATGTTCAACGGAAAGGTCCACAGAGGTCGCCTCTTGGGGCATGACGCCGAGACGGTGCAAGTAGCGCCCCGTTTCCCGAGCAGCCACTTCTCCTGAAATCAGGCTCGGCGGAACCCCAGGTCCGGGCGTGGTGAGCTGTCCCGCGAAGTGCAGGCCCGGCAGCTTGGAACGCATTTTAGGCTTCCAAAACGCCGTTTGTCGAAGGGTGTTGGCCAAGCCGTAGGCGTTGCCCTTGTAGCTCGAGTACTCCTCCTGGAATTCTCGGTGCGCAAAGCTTCGGGTGTACGTGATGTGGGGCCGCAAGTCCCTTCCCAGGTGCGCTTCGAGACGCGTCAAGATTTCTTCAAAGTAGCGGTCGCGCTCGGACCCATCCTCGGTCAGGCCTGGGGCCAACGGAATCAAGAAGAAGAGGTTTTCGCACCCCTCCGGCGCGACGCTTCGGTCGGTCCGAGACGGAGCGCTGACGTAGAACAGCGGATCGTCTGGCCAAGAATTCGTGTCGTAAATCGTCTCCGCGTGCGGCCCAAACGGCGTGTCGAAAAACAAGTTGTGGTGCTGGAGCTCCGGCACACGGCAGTCCACCCCGACGTAGTACAGCAACGAGCTTGGCGACATGGTCCGCTTGTCCCAGTACGCTTCGTCGTAGCGGCGCCACTTCGCAGGGAGCAAGGTTTGCTCGACGTGGTGGTAATCGCCGGTGGCCACGACAGCGGCTGCCTCAAGGCACGTGCCGTCGGCGAGCTTCACGCCTGAGGCGCGCCCGCCATCGTCCAAGATGGCGGCCACCTCGGATGAAGTTTGGAACACAACCCCTTGACGTTCCGCCACACGCACCATGGCCTGAACAATCTCATTCATGCCGCCCATGGGATACCAAGTGCCGAGGCACGTGTCGGCGTAGTTCATGAGCGAGTAGAGGGCAGGGGTGTCCTCTGGTTTGGCCCCGAGGAAAAGCACTGGAAACTCCATGATTTGAAGGAGCTTGGGGTGCGTGAAATGCTTGCGGGCAAAAGCGCTGAACGA
>WTJL01000164.1 GCA_011524845.1 Flavobacteriales bacterium
CACGGTCAAGGAACTCGGGGGCTGGGAATGCTCCAAGTGCCACTACTGATCCCCAGACCCAGAACCCGATTGATTCGATAGACATGGCGAACACCAAACGCTACTGGACCGGACTCGATGACCTTCACCAAACGGAGGCGTTCCAAACGCTTCAAGGTCAGGAGTTCCCCCAACACGAGACCGTTGACGAGATGCTCGGCAACGACGACCTCACCTCTTCCACGACAGGGCGTCGTGACTTCTTGAAGTTCATGGGCTTCTCCCTCGCAGCTGCCACCCTGGCGGCGTGTGAAACGCCTGTGGTGAAGTCCATCCCTTACGTGAACAAGCCTGCAGACGTCACCCCAGGGGTGGCCAACCACTACGCGTCGACCTACTACAACGGTCACGACTACGTGAATGTGTTGGTCAAGACTCGTGAGGGACGTCCCATCTTCGTGAAGAGCAACCACGCCACGGGCGTGGGCCACGCCAACGTGCGTGTCAATGCTTCTGTGATGGGCTTGTACGACAGCGCACGCTTGCAAGGACCGCATCTTGGAGGTGCAGGCTCGACATGGTCAGCCTTGGACGCCGAGGTTGCGAAAGCCATGGCGGGCGGAGGCCGAAAGGTGGTGCTCACCAACACGGTGTTGAGTCCCTCTTTGCAGCGTTCCATTGACGCTTTCTGTGGCGCACACGGCGCCGAGCACGTTCAGGTGGATGCAGTGAGCCACAGCGCCCTCCGCACGGCTGCCAAGCAGCACACCGGTTCCGATTCGTTCCCAGCGTTTGATTTCTCCAAGGCCCAAACCGTCGTGACGGTGGGCGCCGACTTCCTCGGCACGTGGGGCGACGCTGTGTACTACGCCTCAGAGTGGATCAAGACGCGCCGTCCCGAGAACGGCGAGATGTCAAGCCTCCACGCGTTTGAGACGGTCATGAGTTTGACCGGCACCAACGCCGATGCGCGCACGATGGTCAAGCCCTCCGAGCAAAGCAAGGTGTTGGCCGCATTGCACAACGCCATTGTCGGCGGTGCTGCGGTGTCCGGATTGAGCGACGCGGTGACTGCAGCTGTGAATGCCGCGGCCGCCGACTTGAAGAAGGCAGGAAGCGCAGGATTGGTTGTGGCAGGCGCCAACGATGTCGACGCCCAACTCGTGGCCGCTGCCATCAACACCGCCCTCGGTGCAGACGGCACCACCGTCAAGTACAACGGAGAAGGATTGTTTGCCGGAGACGATGTGGCGTTTGACCAACTCGTCAAAGACATGAACGCAGGCCGCGTGTCTGCTTTGGTTCTTCACGGCACCAACCCCGCGTACCACGCCGCCAACAAGGAGGCGTTCCGTACCGGACTCGACAAGGTCAAGTTCAGCGTCAGCACGGCAGGCTTCGCCGATGAATCGGCGGCACGCTGCACGGCGATGGCCCCCGACCACCACTGGTTGGAAAACTGGATGGACCTGCGCATCGGAGGCACCCGTGTCGATTTGGCCCAGCCCACCATTCAGCCCTTGTTCGACACCCGCGCAGCGGGAGAGAGCTTCATGGCGTGGGCCGGACAGCCCGCTGCTTGGTACGACGTGATTCGCACGACCCACACGGCTGGTTACACCAGCGACGCCATGTACAACGATGCGTCTTGGAACGGTTCGTTGCACGATGGATTCTACATGACGGGCGAAGACATGCCCGCCTCTGCACCTGCCCTCGGCATTGACGTGTCTGCGTCCGTGCGCCGTTTGGCCTCTGCAACAGGCGGAAACGTGGAATTGGCCCTGTACCAAAAGCAAGCCATTGCGGCAGGCGACCAGGCCGGCAACCCCATGTTGCAGGAAACGCCTGATCCCGTGTCCAAGGTGACGTGGGACAACTACGTGACCATGGCCCGCGCGGACATGGAAGCCATGGGCCTCAACACGTACATCGCTCAACGCGACAAGGCTTCTGTGGTGAAAGTGACGGTGAATGGCCAGTCGGTCGAGCTTCCTGCCTTCATGCAGCCAGGCCAAACCCCAGGCACCCTCGGCATCGCCCTCGGTTACGGCCGTGGAGACGGTGGAGAGAACATTGGCCGTGCGGCGTTTGCCACTGGTGAAAACGGCGAGCACCTGCTCACGGCAGATGGCAAGCCCATGCCGATTGGCGCGAACGTGTTTGGCTTTGCCACAATGAACGGTGGTGTGCCCCGTTACGACGCGTACGACGTGACCGTCGAGGCCACCGGCGCAGAGTACCCACTCGCAGCAACCCAAATTCACAACACGGTCATGGACCGCGACAGTGTGGTGAAGGAAACGACGTTCGACAGCTA
>WTJL01000002.1 GCA_011524845.1 Flavobacteriales bacterium
TGGACAGCAGCGACATGAGCCATGTGCTGCCCCCTCGTGGGGAGCTGAAAATTTGCAGGGCGTCCTCGGGTGGGAAGGAGGTGCGCCGCAGGAGTTGGGCAGACGCACGGGATTCGAGGACCTGTCGAAGCGACATGCGGTGAAGGTACGGGAGGTCTAACTTTGAGGCGTGGCTTCCCCCTCGTCCAAACTCCTCAGCGCTTCAGGCCTCATGCTGGCCGTCAAGTTGCTTGGCGCGGCCTCGGCTTACGCGCTCGCATGGTGGGTGAGCCGGCACGAAGGACCAGCGGCGTATGGCCGGTTTGAACTGGCGTTGACCGTGTTGACCATCGCGGCCTTGGCGGCGCGATTGGGCTTGGACGGCGTTCTCGTGAAATGGATGGCAGCGTCCCAGGTGAAGGGAGAACACGGCGTGCAGAGACGGCTGGTGGGCCGGGTGATGGCCGTGACAGGGTTGGTGGCCGCCCCGTTGTTGGCGACGGCGATGTGGCGAGCTGCTCCCTTGCTGACGTCGTGGTTGGGCGACCCCGAGCTTGCCGAGGCGTGGCCTTGGGTCGCGGTGGGGATTCCAGTTTTGACGGTGTGGGGGGTCTCTGCCGAGGCGTTGCGCGGCCTGTCGCGAATGACGAGTTACGCCTTGCTTCAACCAGGCATGGTGGCCGCAGGTGCAGTGGCCTGCATGGTGGGGTTGGGGTGGCGCATTGTGCCGGCCTATGCGTGGTCCTTGGTGGCCAGCGCAACGGTGGGGGTGGTGTTGCTCGTCACGTCGTTGCCCGGACGCTCTGAGCATTCTATCGAAGGCGGCCTGTCGTCGGAGTGGGGATGGAAAGCGATGATGCGGACAGGATGGCCCATGTTGCTCGGGTCGGCCATGTTTCTCGTCATGAGTTGGACCGACACGTTGTTGCTTGGCCATTTCTTGGAAGAGGATCAAGTGGGCATTTACCGCGTGGCGTTTCGCATGGCAGCGGTGGTGACGTTGGTTCAGGCGGCGGTCAACAGCTACGCCGCGCCCTTGTTTGCCGAGCGGCATGCCTCTGGGGACCGCGCAGGATTGAAGGCGGCCTTGCGCCAAACGACCCTCCTCAACGTGGCCTTCAGCCTCCCGGCCTTTGTGGCTTTGGTGGCGGTGCCTGCGTGGTGGATGGGGTGGTTTGGGGAAGCGTTTGAGGCCGGAGCCCACTGCTTGGTGTGGTTGGCGGTGGGTCAAGTGGTGAACGCCCTGTGTGGACCGGTGATGTACCTGCTCAACATGACAGGCCACGAACGCCCCGCGCAACGCATCCTGTGGATTGCGGCGCTGGGCAACCTCGCGTTGAACGTGTGGGCGATTCCCCGGTTTGGCATCTTGGGCGCAGCCGTGGCGACCGCCTTCAGCATGGCGCTTTGGAACGTGGCTGCAGCGGTGGCCGTGAAGCGCCTGTTGGGGTTGTCGGTTTGGGATGCCATTCGAGGAGGACAAAACAGCACAAGCGCATGAGTCAGCACCATCACGACGCGTTGAAGCGGGTCAATTTCTTTGTCATTGGCGCGGCCAAATGCGGCACCACCACGCTGTATGCGCGGCTCAACGGGCACCCCGAGGTGTTCCTCAGTCCGCTGAAGGAACCCAATTACCACAGCCGGGCGGACCTCGATCCGAGCCGTTTCTCGAAGGCCTTCAAGGCCAACACGAAGCTGGACCTCACCGACTACTTGGCCGCACCGGATCCGTTGCCTGAGATGCAGGTGGGGTTTGTGCGCGAGGAGAAGGACTACGCGCGGTTGTTTGCAGGCGCCAACGACACGCACCGCATCGTGGGGGAGTGCAGCACGTCTTACCTCTGGTCGCCGTCCGCACCTGCTGCGCTCAAGGCGGCCCATCCCGATGCCAAAATCGTGGTGAGCCTCCGGGACCCCATCGCCCGCATCTATTCGCACTACCTCATGGCGCGCAAGTATGGCTTCGTGAAGGGGTCCGTGGTGGAGGCGGTCAAGGCCGATTTGGCGCACCCGGATCCGTCGTGGGGCCGCAGCGAACTCTTTGTGGAGCTCAGCCTGTACGACGCCCAAATCGCCCGCTGGCGAGCCCATTTCCCCGACGACCAGCTCTTGGTGCTCGAGCCCGGTGCCCTGCGACGGGACGAGACGTGGCACGACCTGCAAACGTGGTTGGGGCTGACCCCGCGCGACCTGAGCGACAGCGGAGGCTCAGGGGATGCCAACACCGCGGGTCTGTCGCGGTTCGAAGGACTCAATCGGTTCCTCACGGCGTCGGGCCTGAAGCACGTGCTCGCCCGGCTGGTGCCGTCCGGT
>WTJL01000233.1 GCA_011524845.1 Flavobacteriales bacterium
GGGGCGTGGCTCAATGCGTCCTGGGACGTGATGCGTTTCGACGATTTGCAATGGTGGCCGCTCGATTCGTTTGACCTCATTCCGCCATTCGTGCCCCGCATGTTCTACACCGAGGAAGACAGTTTGATTCCTGTGCCGGACATGTACCAACATTTGTTCCCCGAGGAGTACCCTTTGGCCTCGGACCCGAACAAACGCCCATGAACCGAGACCGACTGAACGCCCTGGCCGACGAGTTTCGCGCTTTGCAAGACGACATCGTCGCAGGTGTGGAGAACGTCGAAGCCCAGCACGGAGGCGCGACCTTCGTGGAAGACGCATGGACCCGTCCGGGGGGAGGTGGTGGCCGCACGCGGGTGCTGACTTCCGGAAAGGTGTGGGAGCGAGGTGGCGTGAACTTCAGCGAGGTGGAGGGCGAGGCTTCGCCAGGCTTGAAAGCCCAAATGAACACCCAGGCCGACCGCTTTTGGGCGGCAGGGGTCAGCCTCGTCCTGCACCCCAACAATCCGCACGTGCCCATCGTGCACATGAACGTGCGGCACTTCGCCTTGAGCGACGGGACGAGTTGGTTTGGGGGCGGCATTGATTTGACTCCCCACTACGTCAACCCGGCAGAGGCCACCCAATTTCACCACGTGCTCAAGGGCGCGTGCGACGCCCACGACTGTGCGGACTACGGCGCGTTCAAGGCTGAAGCGGACGACTATTTCTTTGTTCCTCACCGGCAGGAAACCCGTGGGGTGGGGGGCATCTTCTTCGACCACCTTGGCCGAGACGGTGCTTCAGACGCCCAGTGGGACGCCCACAAGGCCTTCGTGTTTGAAGTGGGGCAGGCCTTCTTGCCTTCGTACCTCCCCTTGGTGCACGCCAACGTGGACCGGCCCTTCACAGAAGGGGAGCGTGAATGGCAACTGCACAGAAGGGGACGTTACGTCGAGTTCAACCTGGTGTGGGACCGGGGGACGCGTTTTGGGTTGGTGTCCAACGGCCGAACAGAAAGCATCCTCATGAGCCTGCCTCCGGAGGTCAAATGGACGTACAACCTGCAGCCGGGTCCTGCCGAGCAAGACACGCTGGAGTGGTTGCGGAAAGGAGTCGATTGGGCAGGAAAGCCTGTCAAGCCAGCCTAAAGCCGGCGAACCATCTCAGATGCGGTTGTCGATCAGGTCGACGCCAGGGTGCTTGTCCACCGGAAAGGTGAACATGCCGGGCACCACGTCCAAGGTGGTGGAAAACGTTTTGACGGTGTACGTCACGTCGCTGCCCTCTCTTCCTTTCATGACGATGCGCACCACTTCGAGGTTGCGGTCGTCGACAAAGAGCTGCAGGGTGTGAAACGGCTTGTCTGAGCCTGCGTAGAGGTTGATGTGCGCGCAGTCGCGTCCGGTCACATCGGCACGGCCCATCCACTCGCGGCGGAAGTCTTCTTCCCACACGGTAAAGAGCTTGGACGGATCCATGCCTTCTTCCTTCATGGTCTCCGTGTCGTCCACGTAGCACTCGTTCATTTCCGGCTCAAACGTCCACACCGTTTCGCCGTCGCAGTAGATGATGTAGTCTCCGAGGTCGAGGTGGAAACGGTCGCCTTCGATTTGGACGGTGCCGTCTTGCGTCAACTCAAAGTCGTTCTTGAGGTCGACCAGCGTGCTGGTGTAGGCGATCTCGTAGGCCTTGTACGTTTGGGCCTTGTCGCTCAGCTTGGTGAGCAACGCATCGGCGTCCTGTGCAAGGGTGGGGGAGAAGGCCAAAAAGCTGGCAGCGAGGGTCAAAAGGATGGACGTCGTGTTCCGCATGGTGCAAACTTACTCTGTTGTGGTAGAGCTTGATTGCAACAACTGTTCCAAACTTGCTTCGTCGGGCACCAAGACCTTGCGAGCCTTGCTTCCTTCGAACGGTCCAATGATGCCCGCAGACTCCAGTTGGTCGATCAAGCGGCCTGCACGGTTGTAGCCGAGCTTGAGCTTGCGCTGAAGCAACGACGTGGAGCCCTGCTGGTGCATGACCAACACGCGGGCGGCGTCTTCAAACATGGGGTCGCGGTCGTCGTCGTCGATGCTGCCGCTGGATTCGCTGGCTTCGGCCGGCGGTGGGGGCAGCTCATACGGGGTGGGGTAGCCTTGCTGGGAGCCAATGAACTCACAAATCTCCTCGACTTCAGGCGTGTCCACAAAGCCACACTGCAATCGAATGAGGTCGTTGCCGGTGCTCATCAACAAGTCCCCTCGTCCAATCAACTGGTCGGCGCCGCCTGCGTCGAGGATGGTGCGGGAGTCGATCTTGGACGTGACCCG
>WTJL01000150.1 GCA_011524845.1 Flavobacteriales bacterium
GAGGCATGCAACTACGACGGTGACGCCACGTTCGACGATGGGTCATGTGCCGAACTCGACGACTGCGGCATTTGCGGTGGACCTGGCGCCATTTACGAGTGCGGCTGCGAGGACATTCCGCAAGGCGACTGCGATTGCGATGGCAACCAATTGGACGCCATTGGGGTGTGCGGAGGCGACTGCACGGAAGACGTCAACGAGAACAACATTTGTGACACGGACGAGCAAGGGTGCACCGATCCAACCAACCCCAACTACGATCCCAACGCAGCATTTGACGACGGATCGTGCTTTGTGGGCGGTTGCACCTTCCCCACTGCGTGCAACTACAACCCTGACGCGGATTACCAAATCCAAGGTTCTTGCGACTTCACAAGCTGCACTGGTTGCACCAACCCTGAGGCCTGCAACTACGATCCTGAAGCGACGTTGGACAATGGCTTGTGCGACTTGCCTGACTTCGCGTACGATTGCGACGGCAACTGCTTGAACGATGCGGACGGAGACGGCGTGTGCGATGAGCTCGAAGTGTTGGGCTGCACGGAGGCCAACTCCCCCAACTTCGATCCGTACGCCACCGACGACGACGGCACCTGTTTGATAGGAGGTTGTACGATTCCTTCCGCGTGCAACTTCGACCCAGCGGCAGATTACCTGATTGCTGGGGCGTGTGAATTTGCGTCCTGTGTGGGCTGCATGGATGACGATGCCTGCAACTTTGATCCAGGGGCAAGCGTGCCCAACCTCAACTTGTGCGTCTACCCTGCCGGCCAGTTCTTGGACTGCGACGGCAACTGCACGGACGATGTTGATGGAGATGGCGTGTGCGACCAGTTTGAGATTCCAGGTTGTACCGATCCTGAAGCGCAGAACTACAACCCACAAGCCACAGACGACAACGGCACGTGCCAAGCCCCATTGGTGGGAGGTTGCATTTTGCCGTTCGCGTGCAACTACGACCCAGACGCCAACTTCTACATCCCTGGAAGCTGTGAGTTTGCGCCTTGTGGAGGGGTGGCGCCTTCAGACAACTGCACGCATCCCGATGCTTGCAACTTCGGTGAAGAAGGCCCCTGCGAATTCTTGAGCTGTGTGACGTTTGGCTGCAACGTGAGCGTGGCGTGCAACTTCGATCCTGAAGCGCAGTACAACGATGGCAGCTGCGAGTACAGCACGTGCACGGGCTGCATGAATCCTGCGGCATGCGACTTCAACCCAGACGCGACTTTGGCCGGTGGATGTTACGACTACGCGAGCTGCGCAGGTTGCACCTCGGAAGACGCCGACAACTACGACCCGTCCGCCACCCTCAACAACGGGGTGTGCATCTACAACGGCTGCACCGTCCCTGGGGCGTGCAACTTCGATGTGACGGCCAACAGCAACGACGGATCGTGTGACTTTGCGTCATGCGTGGGTTGTTTGGACCAAGCGGCCTGCAACTACGACAGTGGGGCAAGCCTCGCTGGATACTGCGACTACCCTGCAGCCAACTTCGACTGCGAAGGCAACTGCCTCCTCGCGGATTGCACCGCCTTCATCGTGGAAGGTTGCACAGACGCATGTGCGTGCAACTTTGATCCCTTCGCCAACACGAGCGACAACAGCTGCGAATTCAATTCGTGTGCGGGCTGCGTGTATCCAACGGCCGAGAACTACGATCCAAGCGCATCACGAGACGATGGAAGCTGCGTGTTTGAAGGATGCACCGACTCGGACTTCGCGTCTTACTCGGCACAGGCGAACACCATGAACGACGATTGGTGCTCCAACGCTCCTGCAAGTGCCGACTTCAACGACGACGGCTTGGTGCAAGTGGAAGACTTGACGCAGTTCTTGCAAGCCTACTCCCTCGCTGCACCTTCTTGGGGCGGCGTGAGCTGGGTGGGTTCTGCCTGCGCCGTGGATGCCTTGACGGAGGAAGAAATGCTGGCGGCGTTGTTGGCCAACCAAAGCGCCGGCCCATGGAACCCCGCTTGTGGCACACCTGGATGCAGCTACCCCGGCGCATTGAACTACGACGCCAATGCAGGTCAGGACAACGGCGTGTGCTTGTTTGCAGGTTGCACGGATGAAGAAGCCTTAAACTACGACCGCCTGGCCACCGTGGACGACAACACCTGTCGCTACGACGTGTGCCCAGACTTCAACGGAGACGGTCAAGTCCAAATCAGCGACCTCATGGACTTCCTCCTCCTCTGGGGCTATTGATCCCACCCACATCTTGCCCCACAGAAAGCCGGTTTCGCTGAGAGACCGGCTTTTTTGTGGGT
>WTJL01000075.1 GCA_011524845.1 Flavobacteriales bacterium
TGGCCGTGACGGACCACGGCAACATGATGGCGGCGTTTCAGTTTGTTCGGGCGTGCAACAAAGAGGGCATCAAGCCCATTGTGGGGGCGGAATTGAATGTCTGCCGCGACATGAACGACAAGAGCGTCAAGGACGACGGGTATCCAACCGTGTTCCTTGCCAAGAACAAGAACGGCTACCACAACCTCGCCAAGTTGGCCTCCAAGGCCTACACCGACGGCTTCTACTACGTGCCTCGGATCGACCGTGCCCTCGTCGAGGAGTACAAAGAGGATTTGATCGTCCTCACAGGGGGACTGTTTGGCGAAGTGCCGTCCCTCATCTTGAACGTCGGCGAGGCTCAGGCGGAAGAGGCGTTCCTGTTTTGGAAGAACCTGATGGGCACCGACTTCTATGCCGAGTTGAACCGGCACGGTCTTGAAGAAGAGACCGTGGTCAACGACGTGTTGAAGGGTTTGGCCGCCACGCACGACGTCAAACTGGTGGCGAGCAACAACAGCTACTACACGCGTCAAGACCAAAGCGACGCCCACGACATCCTGCTGTGCGTCAAGGACGCGCGCAACGTCAGCCAGCCCAAGCGCTACGTCGGCAAGCGGGGGCGGGAGTTCCGGTTTGGCTTTCCCAACGACAGTTTCTATCTGAAATCTCCCAAAGAGATGAAGGAGCTGTTCTCGGACGTTCCTGAGGCCATCACCAACATCGCGGCGCTGGTGGAGGGATGCGAGGGGTATGTGTTGGAGCGCGACGTGCTGCTGCCTGCGTTTGACATCCCAGCCGAGTTCGTGCACGAAGAAGACGCCAAGGACGGCGGCAAGCGAGGCGAGAACGCCTACCTGCGGCACATCACCTACCAGGGGGCCGAGAAGCGGTACGGGGAGATCACGGACGAGGTGCGCGAGCGTTTGGACTTCGAGTTGGAGACCATCGAACGTACGGGCTATCCCGGGTATTTCCTGATTGTACAGGATTTCACCACGGCCGCCCGCGAGATGGGCGTGAGCGTGGGGCCAGGACGTGGATCGGCCGCGGGCTCCGCCGTGGCGTATTGCGTCGGCATCACCAACGTCGACCCGATCAAGTACGACTTGCTGTTCGAGAGGTTCCTGAACCCAGACCGTGTGAGCCTCCCTGATATCGACATCGACTTCGACGACGAGGGGCGTGGCAGGGTCATTGACTATGTGATCGACAAGTACGGCGCCAACCAAGTGGCCCAAATCATCACCTACGGCACCATGGCCGCCAAGTCGTCCATCCGCGACACGGCGCGCGTCATGGAATTGCCGCTGGGCGACGCGGACCGCCTCGCCAAGCTCGTTCCGGACATCTCCCTCAAGAAGATGTTCAGCCTGGACGACAAGGCGCTGAAGGAGAAGGTGAGGAGCGAGGGCTTCGCCATGGTGGAGCAGCTCAAGGCCATCAGCACACAACCCACGCTCGAGGGTCAGACGCTCCAGACGGCGCGGGTCTTGGAGGGCAGCGTTCGAAACACGGGCATCCACGCCTGCGGGGTCATCATCACCCCGGACGACATCACCAACTTCGTGCCGGTCGCGACCGCCAAGGACAGCGCGATGGCGTGCACGCAGTTCGACAACGCGGTGGCGGAGGACGCAGGTCTGCTCAAGATGGATTTCTTGGGCCTGAAGACCCTGACCGTCATCAAGGACGCCGTCAAGAACGTGAAGCTCCGTCACGGTCTCGACCTCGATCCAGACAGCTTTCCGCTCGACGACCCCAAGACCTACGAGCTGTTCCAGCGCGGCGACACGATCGGCATCTTCCAATACGAATCGGCGGGGATGCAGAAGCACCTCAAGGCGTTGCAGCCTACGGTGTTCGAAGACCTGATTGCCATGAACGCCTTGTACCGTCCGGGTCCGATGGAATACATCCCGGACTTTGTGGCGCGGAAGCACGGGCGGCAGGCGATCACCTACGATTTGGACGCGTGTCAAGAGTACTTGGAGGAGACCTACGGCATCACGGTCTACCAGGAACAGGTGATGCTCTTGTCCCAAAAACTCGCTGGCTTCTCCAAGGGCGAGGCCGACAGCCTGCGGAAGGCGATGGGAAAGAAGAAGAAGGACATCATCGACAAGATGAAGCCCGACTTCATGGCGCGCGGCACGGAGAAGGGACACGACGCAGAGAAGCTGGAGAAGATTTGGACGGACTGGGAAGCCTTTGCCTCCTACGCCTTCAACAAGTCGCACTCCACGTGCTACGCGTGGGTGGCCTACCAAACGGCCTACCTCAAGGC
>WTJL01000043.1 GCA_011524845.1 Flavobacteriales bacterium
TCTTGGCGCCAGCGGCTTTCAAGATGAGGTAGAACTCCACGCACATCAGAGGCACAGTAAGGGTCCAGTCCACGTAACGGAAGAACGTTGGGGACTCACCCACGACTGCCCAGTAATCGCGCATGTAGAAATAGTGAACGGCAGCGATGAAAGTGATCAAGCCGCTCACGAGGAGTGACGTTTTCCACTTGCCTTCCACGGAGCTCATGGAAAGGAAGAAGAACGCAGACGCAGCCATCATGGCCATGCAGCCCACGAAGAATGTGAAGCCGACGTAGTCGTCCGAGGCCATGGCCTGAACCGTCGAGAGAATGGTAGAAATCATAACTTAAGTTTTGATGAGAACATAGAAATGTGTCCTGTGAACACACCTACAACCCCCCTGCATCGAGTTTGTTCACTCGATTTTCACTTTTGTTTGCAAGGCGTGTGCGACTTGCACCTCAAAACCAAGCATTCATGCCGGTTTGAGGCATGAAAAGAAATTCACTTTCAGTCCATTAACAGATGAACCGATGGGTCATTTGACCTCGAGAAGCAGGCTGTGAAGCCGGTGGGTGGGCATGCCCATGACCGTGTAGAAGGAGCCGGACAGTTGGGTCACCCCCACGAGGCCCATCACATCTTGTACACCGTACGCACCTGCCTTGTCCATGGGAGACCCCGTGCCGACGTACGACTGAATGAACGACTCGTCCAAGGTTTCGAAGGTCACCTCGCACAAGTCGAGGGCGCTTTGGGTTCCTCCTTCGAGGGTGGTGACGGCGACGGCAGAGGCCACGGTGTGGGTTTGGCCACTCAAGGCGCGCAACATCTCACAGGCATGGGCCTCGTCGGTCGGCTTCTCCAGCACGCGTCCATGGAGCACGACCACGGTGTCTCCGGTGATGAGAACATCGCTAGGTCCCAAGACGTCCATGTAGGCGTCGGCCTTTTTGCGGGCCACGAACTCGGCCACCTCCACACCTTCCATCTCAGGCGGCCATGCTTCGTCCACGTCGCGCGCCATGCACTCGACATGGAGGCCCAACATGCCCATCAATTCCCTTCGGCGCGGGCTCTGGCTGGCCAACACGATTCGGCGTCCTTCGAGGTGGGGGTAGAGGGTGGGCATGAATGTGGGATTTCCGTGCAAAAGTAGCGTCCCCGTCGGCGGCGGTCGGGCAAGCCGACGCAATACCTTTGCGGCCATGCAGGAAAGCATTCTGATCTTGGATTTTGGGTCGCAGTACACCCAACTCATCGCCCGTCGCGTTCGCGAACTGAACGTGTATTCGGAAATCATTCCTTGGAACGCATTCAAAGGGGTTCCTGAAGGTTGCCAGGGCGTCGTGCTCTCAGGAAGCCCCCACAGCGTCCGAGACGAGGATGCGCCTCAGCCCGATCTGAGCGGAATCGTGGGGAACGTTCCCTTGTTGGGCGTGTGCTACGGCGCGCAGTACCTCGCCACCCAAAACGGCGGCAAGGTCGAGGCGAGCGACTCACGTGAATACGGACGCGCCAACCTCGCGTCTTTGAACAACACGGATCCTCTGCTCGAGGGCATGTCCCAAGGGTCGCAGGTGTGGATGAGCCACGGTGACACCATCCTCGACATCGGAGAGGGGTTTGAAACGTTGTGCAGCACTTCCGACGTGACCTACGCGGGATTCCGTGCCACGGGCAAAGACGTGTGGGGCATTCAGTTCCACCCCGAGGTGTGGCACAGCACAGAAGGTCCGTTGCTCCTCAAGAACTTTGTGATGGGCATTTGTGGCTGCACAGGCGCGTGGACCCCAGACAACTTCGTGGAAGCGACGGTGGCGGACCTGCAAGCCAAGATTGGCCCAGAGGACCGCGTCATCTTGGGACTGAGCGGGGGGGTGGATTCAACGGTGGCAGCAGAGTTGTTGAACCGGGCCATCGGCGACCGGTTGCACTGCATCTTCGTCGACAACGGATTGCTCCGGAAGAACGAATTCGAACAGGTCCTCGAGGACTACAACGACATGGGCCTCAACGTCCGCGGCGTGCGCGCCGGTGACCAATTCCTTGAGGCCTTGGCCGGCGAGGCCGACCCGGAAACCAAGCGCAAGGCCATTGGCCGTGTGTTCATTGAGGTGTTCGACGAGGCGTCGCACCAAGTGGAAGGCGCCCGCTGGTTGGGGCAGGGAACCATTTACCCTGACGTGATTGAGTCGGTGAGTGCCACAGGTGGTCCTTCGGCGACGATCAAGAGCCACCACAACGTGGGCGGTTTGCCAGACTTCATGAAACT
>WTJL01000230.1 GCA_011524845.1 Flavobacteriales bacterium
AGCAAGAGGTGGGTCTTCTTTTTGGAGTTCAGCTCGGAAGGACCGGTGTAGATGTACGTGACCTCCAGCTCTGGATGGTCGGCCACAAAGGCGTTGACGCTCTGTTCCCAAACGACCTTGTCGGCCAAGAAGGGGAAGTCAAACTTCCACACGTGGTCCACAACCTCCACGCCTTGCACAGGCTCGTTGGCGTTGTGAAACGTCGATGCTGAGAAATCGCGGATGGACCATGTGGCCAGCGCCGTCAACACGAGGCCTGCGGCCACCGCACCCTTGACGCGGCCGAGTTCAACAGCGGCCTCCGATTCCGTGAAGAATTTGAAAGCGATCCACGACGACATCAAGACCATCCAAAACAACCCGTGCTCGAGCAACTGGAAGCGGTCCCCAAACGCCTGGTCGGCCACGGAGAACAGGGCAAACAAGCCCATCGACGCCATGACCCCTCGGAAGAACCACGTTTCTGTGCGCTTCTCGTTGCCTTGAATCAAGGCCACGGTGGCCAGCAGGTAGAACGAGAAGTTGAGGGTTTCCAGGCCTGACACCCCAGCCAATGCCACCGTCGCAAACAAAGGGTCTTTCAACCCCATCGAGGCGAAAAACTTGACGAACAGGGCGAAGAAATCCTTGCCGACCCACAGCGTTTGGACGTCGGGAATGACCTTGTCCACCACGCTCAATCCCCAAAACAGGGTCCAAAACAGCACAATGGCGCCGCGCATCAACCGTTGCTCTTTCATGGTGCGTCGTCTGTCGAGATGTAAAAAATCAGGGCGTCGGCCTTCTTCAACCGGAGTGGCTGAGGCACCGTGTAGATGTGGTCGATGGCCTCGTTGGGGTGCTCGGTTTTGAACTGTCGGATGGACTCTTCAAACACCGTGCTTCCTCCCAAAAACGGAAAGGACACCTTGTACAGGTGGTCGCCCACCTGTTCGGCCGCAATGGGGTCCACGCGACGGGAAAAGTGATGCTCGTTGTAGAGAAAAATGGAGGTGGTGGTCGCCAACGTCAACACGCCTGCCAACCCCAGGGCTGGCGCCCATCGCGACGTGGCAAAGTCTGGCAACGGAACGTGTTGAAGTCGGGTGTAGGCCACCCACGACACCAAGGAGATGAACCAAAACAAAGTGTGTTCCAAGAGCTCAAACCTGTCCCCAAACCACTGATCGCCGATGGAGAAAAACGTGAAGGTCAGCAGCGTGAACAAGGTGCCCGCCAGAAACCAACTGCGGGCGTGATCCTCCCGTCGCTGGGCAAAATGCCACCACGCGCCGGCGCAGAACGTCAGGGCAAACGCCTCCAACGCTGCCGCGAGGACAAGACCGGCATCGGCGATCCACGCATCCGCCAAGCCCGTCGAGGCAAAGTACTTCTGAAACTGGGCGAACCGGTCGCGCCCCACCCACAGAAAGTGGGCGCCGCCAACCACCTTGTCCACCACATTGAGCAGCCAAAACAAGGTCCAATACGTCAAGATGCCCCACTGAACCCATCGGGTGGAGGAGGAGGCCTGCGATGTGGAAGAATCCATGGGCGCAAGGAAACACACACCCGGCGACTCCCCAAATTCCGTCGATGTCGTGTATCTTGTTGGTATGGATTTGTACAACGCGGCAGAAGGCATGTGCCAATTGGCCAACGTGGAGTTGAAAAGCGTCACGAGTTTCAGGTTTCGACGGGGGCAAGGACAGCAAGATGTCTACTTCGAGTTGCACGCAGGATCCAAGAAGATGCGGTCCTACATCAACGCCGCCAATGGCCAAATCACTGAGGTGGATGTTCGGGAGGTTCACGACAATCCTTCGTCCAGCAAGCTTTTGGACGTGGCCAACCAACTGGCCAAGGAAAGTGCGAGCATGGACGCCTTCCGTTTGGGCCTCAACAAGTCATGACGGACATGGAACGCCCGGTGGTTCTTTACGTGGACGATGAGGCTGGAAACCTCGCGGCGTTCAATGCGGCCTTTCGCCGTGACTTCGACGTGCGCTTGGCGCAAGGCGCGGACGAGGCCATGGAGGCATTGGAGCAGGAGCGCATCGATGTGATGATCACCGACCAGCGGATGCCGACGGTGACCGGCATCAATTTGGTGCGAAAGACGAAGGAGACTCACCCCGAGGTGGTCAAGATGATCTTGACTGGATTTGCCGATCACGACGTGGTGCTGGCGGCTTTGAACGAAGGGCTGGTGTACCGCTTTTTCGAAAAGCCATGGATTCCATCGCTCATCGTCCAAGAAGTCCAAGGGGCCCAC
>WTJL01000136.1 GCA_011524845.1 Flavobacteriales bacterium
GACGCATCGTTCCACATGAGCTTCCGCAAAGGGTCGTCGTCTCAGAACTATCCCAGCTCGCTGATGGGCGCGACCGCCTTGTTGCGCCAAACCCACCTCGACGCCGCGTGGTACGCCGAGGCGGCCCCCCGTGGCATGGCCGGCGGAACCAACTTGTCTCTGGAGGCGTTCGTTCGCGGCAGCGCGTTGCCACGGGTGTTTTCTGCTGGCAGTTGGAAAGACGTGTTGCGCGCGGACGTGATGCTCTCGGAGTTTGGCGTGGAGAACGCCATCATGCTGGGCAGCGGCGACGGCTACCAGCGCGCCGAGGCCATTGCCGAGACCGGCCATCGCATGGCAGTCCCCGTGGATTTCCCCTCGGGTTACGACGTGTCGGATCCCCACCTGGCCCGCATGATCGGCCTCAACGAATTGAAGCATTGGGAACTCGCCCCGTCCAACGCGGCCCGACTGCACGACGCAGGCGTTCCTGTCGCCTTCACGGCCCATGGGCTGAAGGACCCCGGGGCGTTCTTGTCCGGCGTTCGGAAGGCGGTGGAAGCAGGTCTCCCCGAGGAGGCGGCCCTCCGCGCGTTGACGTCCAATCCAGCTGCGTGGCTGGGCTTGTCGGACCAGTTGGGCAGCTTGCGGACAGGCAGCGTGGCCAACGTGTTGGTGACCGACGGTCCATTGTTTGAGTCTTCCACCCACCTTGTGGAACACTACGTCGGCGGCAACCCCACGCCCATGCGGGACCGCCATCCCTTGGACCTCATTGGCAGTTACAACGTCAACGTGGACGACAGCGTGTACGTGGTGACTGTCAAGGGCGAGCCCGGCAAGTGGAAAGCGTCCTGGGCGGTGAACGATTCCACGGAGGTGAAAGTGCCCCTGACCCTCGACAACCGGACGGTGGTGTTCCGTTTGGCCACGGAGGAGGGACCGATTCGTTTGACAGGCAACGTGTGGATGGAGAGCCGAATCTGGGAAGG
Organism: Flavobacteriales bacterium; assembly: GCA_011524845.1. Taxonomy (GTDB): domain Bacteria; phylum Bacteroidota; class Bacteroidia; order Flavobacteriales_D; family Sanyastnellaceae; genus UBA11663. The sequence continues at coordinate 972 of WTJL01000136.1, forward strand.
TTCAGGCCAAACCGCCACCGGCCAGTGGACCGACTGGTCGGCCATCCGCAATGCCGAGGCGGAGGAAGACCCAAGCTCTGAAGACCCTGAAGCGGTCGCCACGACAGGTTCGGCCCAAGACGCGCCTGAAGCCACCGAAGCCGAAGCGCCCGCGGAAGAGGCCGACGCCACGGAGCTCGACCTCTCGGGCGTGGTGTACCCCTTCACGGCCTACGGCACGCCAGAGCGGTTGTCGGCCGAGACCGTGTGGATCCGCAACGCCACGGTGTGGACCTGCGAGGCCGACGGCGTCTTGGAAGGGGCGGACGTGCTCTTCCACGACGGGGCCTTGGTGGCCATCGGCGCGGATCTCAATCCGGCTGAGTTGTTGCCCGCCGGCGTGACTCCCGTGGAAATCGACGGACGCGGCAAGCACGTCACGCCTGGGGTCATCGACGAACACACGCACATCGCCGTGGACCGCGGCGTGAACGAAGGCACGCAGGCGAGCAGCGCCGAGGTTTGGATTGGACACGCTGTGAACAGCGAGGACGTGAACATGTACCGCCAGCTTTCCGGAGGCGTGACGTGCGCCCAAATCCTCCACGGCTCCGCCAACCCCATCGGTGGCCAAAGCGCCATCATCAAATTCCGCTGGGGCGCCGAGCCCCAGGACCTCTTGTACGAGGAAGCCGTGCCGTTCATCAAGTTCGCGCTCGGAGAGAACGTGAAGCAGAGCAATTGGGGCGACGGCTACCGCTCCCGCTTCCCTCAGACGCGGATGGGGGTCGAGCAGGTCTATTACGATCACTTCATTCGGGCCCGTGAGTACGGACAAGCCCAAATCGAGCACCGCGCTGCCCTCCGCAACGCCAAGCGCAAGGACATCCGCGAAGGACGCGGTCCGGTGGCGCCGCGCGTGGATTTGGAATTGGAAACGCTCCTCCAAATCCTCAACGAGGAACGATTCGTGACGTGCCACAGCTACCGCCAAGACGAGATCAACATGCTCATGCACGTGGCCGATTCACTCGGCTTCCGCCTCAACACCTTCACCCACATTCTCGAAGGGTACAAGGTGGCCGACAAGATGGCAGAGCACGGTGCTGGAGGCTCCAGCTTCAGCGACTGGTGGGCGTACAAGTACGAGGTGAAGGACGCCATCCCTTACAACGGAGCGGTGCTCCACAACCAAGGCGTGGTGACGGCCTTCAACTCCGACGACGCCGAGATGGCGCGCCGCCTGAACCAAGAAGCGGCCAAGGCCTACAAGT
>WTJL01000232.1 GCA_011524845.1 Flavobacteriales bacterium
CACAGGCGGTCATCGACGCCCAATCGCGGTACCTCTCTCACACGCACAGCAACATCCACCGCGGCGTGCACGCCTTGGCCCAAGAGGCCACGGAGGCCTACGAAGCGGCCCGCGAAACGGTGCGCGCCCACATCGGCGCAGCCTCGACACGTGAAGTTTTGTTTGTGGGCGGGACCACCGACGGCATCAACCTCGTGGCCCAAACGTGGGGTCGCGCCAACCTCGGCGCTGGCGATTGCATCGTCCTCACCCGGATGGAACACCACAGCAACATTGTGCCGTGGCAGATGCTGGCGTTGGAACAGGGGTTTGAGATTCTCGTGGTGGAGTTGAACGACGACGGCACCTTGGACAGCGACATGTTTGAGGCACACCTTGCACAGGAGCCCAAGCTGGTGGCGTTCACCCACGTCTCCAACGCCTTGGGGACGGTGAACGACGTGAAGCATTGGACGTCTCGGGCCCACGACGCGGGCGCCACGGTGTTGGTGGATGGGGCGCAGTCGGTCCCTCATTTGCCGGTGAACGTGCGCGACCTGGACGTGGACTTTTACATGTTCAGTGGCCACAAGACCTACGGCCCGACGGGGATTGGCATCTTGTACGGCAAGGAGGCGTTGCTGGACGCCATGCCTCCGTACCGCGGCGGTGGGGAAATGATTGGCACCGTCAGCTTTGAGAAGGGAACGACCTACAACGAGCTGCCTTACAAGTTTGAGGCAGGGACCCCGCACATCAGTGGAGGCATCGCCTTGGGCGCAGCCTTGGATTGGATGAATGGGGTGGGGATGCCCGCCTTGACGGCCCATGAACACGTGTTGACCCAGCATGCCCATGCCCGACTGGAGGGCATAGACGGGCTGCGCTTTTACGGCACGGCGCCTTGCAAGGCAGGGGTGGTGTCCTTCCTTGTGGAGGGCGTTCATCCCTACGACCTGGGCACGTTGCTCGACCAGTTGGGCATTGCGGTGCGCACCGGTCACCACTGCACGGAGCCTTTGATGGACAAGCTTGGGATTCCGGGGACGGTCCGGGCGTCGTTTGGGGCGTACAACACCGTTGAAGAGATCGACCGATTGGCCGAGTCCGTGGAACGTGCGGTGTTGATGTTGCGCTGATTGAAAATGAATCGGCTTCAAAATTTCAAAACCATGGTCAAGAAAGTCGTCGTCTTCGTTCTCTCAGGCATGTTCCTGATTCCGACAGCAAGAAGCCAGTCGGATTGTGAGCCCATCTCATTTGTTTGGGAACATCCAACATCATCCAAAGCACCAGTGAAGGTGAAGTGCTCAGATTCTACTCGAGACTTCGTTTGGTCGATTGGTACAGAGCCGCACGATTGGGAATTGCCAGAGAGTACGCTTGCCTCGATGTCTCTTGCGGTTCGCTATGAAACGTTCTACCAACTTTCTTTGTCGCGCGGCACATTTGCTGGTCTTGTGGAAGAAGCGAGGCAGACCTTGGAATTGAGTGACGTCGATGTTTTCCTCGTCTTGGTGGATCTTGTTCGCGAACTGCCTTATCTCCAGACTTTTGGTGGAGAACAATCCCCTGAATCAACATTGGCCCTGGGAAGAGGGGATTGTTCAGACAAGAGTTTGTTGTTGGCCACATTGCTTGGAGAATTGGGAATTGAGACTCTCCTGGTGCTCGACGATGTGAACGAGCACGCATTTCTTGCGTTTCCTGCCGAAGAGGAAGGAGTGCATTTCGTGGTGGAAACCACGAATCCGAAGGCTTTGATTTTTGAGGAGCAGAGATTGTCTGAAGGTCAAACCGTCGTTCCTCTCAGCCCCAATGAAACGTCGTTAGAGTCGCAATACGACCTCTTGAATCACGTGTTGCGCTGGCAAGCAGAATCGGTCGCAGACCATGGACCATGGTACATCTACAGCAATTGTGAAATCAGACAGCGTCTTTTGCACAAGGCCTCATTGGAAGCTCGTCGTGATTCTGTGATGCATCAGATCGAGTCGGTGGAACAAGAGATCGGTGTGTTACAACGTCAGCTTGATCTTTGGATCGAGAAACACAATGCGCAGGTGGCGGCCTACAATCTGCTTACTGAAGAAATCGGCGACATCATTCAATCGCTGAATGAATGGAACGAATCATCGGAGGACTGACGTAGCTGGGATGCGGCTGTAACTTTGAACCATGGCAACAGTGATCGACGAGCGTCAAGCAGACATTGCAGAGGAGTTCGCCATGTTTGGCGA
>WTJL01000186.1:0-6902 GCA_011524845.1 Flavobacteriales bacterium
ACGAGATTTTTCCAGACAAGGAGCACTTTGGGCGGATGTTCCGCAACAACGCGCGCCTCTCTTCGGCAGGCATCCCGCAGATTGCCGCCGTGATGGGCAGTTGCGTGGCTGGAGGGGCCTACCTCCCCATCATGAGCGACGAGAGCATCATTGTGGAAGGGTCAGGCTCCATCTTTTTGGCGGGGAGCTATTTGGTCAAGGCCGCCATAGGCGAGACCATCGACAACGAAACATTGGGCGGCGCAGCCACCCACGACGAAATCAGTGGGGTCACGGACTACCGGTGCAAAGACGAAGAAGACGCCTTGAACCACATTCGAAGCCTCGTCTCCCATTGGGGCGACCTCGGCCCGAAGGCAGGGTTTCACAGAGAAGAATCGTCGCCTCCCCTTGGCCCTTCACCCTGTGCCGTTCTTCCCGACGCACGCACGGAACCCTACAACACCCATGAACTTCTCGACACCTTGGTGGACGAAGGCAGCTTCACTGAGTACAAAAAGGGATACGGCAAAACCTTGGTGTGCGGATATGCACGGATCGACGGCTGGAGCGTGGGCATTGTGGCCAACCAGCGGAGTTTGGTCAAGAGCAAGAAGGACGGCCTGCAGTTTGGAGGCGTCATCTACTCCGACAGTGCAGACAAAGCCGCGCGGTTCATTGCCACCTGCAACCAGCGCAACGTCCCCTTGGTGTTTTTCCAAGACGTCACCGGATTCATGGTCGGATCGCGGTCGGAACATGGAGGCATCATCAAAGACGGAGCGAAAATGGTCAATGCCGTGGCCAACAGCGTCGTGCCCAAGTTCACCGTCATTGTGGGCAACAGTTACGGGGCAGGCAATTACGCCATGTGCGGGAAGGCCTACGACCCGCGCCTGATCGTGGCGTGGCCGACAGCGCGCCTCGCCGTCATGGGAGGAGAACAGGCCGCGAAAGTGTTGCTTCAAATCGAGAAGGCCTCGCTGGCCAAACAAGGCAAGGAGCTCGACCATGAGGAAGAACACCGCCTGCTTCAAACCATCACCGACCGATACGACGCCCAAACCGACCCGATGTACGCCGCCGCGCGGCTTTGGGTGGACGCCATCATCGACCCTGAAGCCACCCGGTCGTGGATCAGCATGGGCATTGAGGTGGCCAATGCATCGCCTGCGAACGAGCCTTTTCGACCTGGCGTTTTCCAAACCTGACGCACCATCATGAAACACTGTTTGATTTGGGGAGCCTTCCTCCTCTTGAGTTCCAACGTTTTGGGGCAAAACCGAAGCCTCAACAAGGCCCTTGCCGATTCGCCGCGGGCGTACGCCCTGTTCGACGAGTCTGGGAAACCTGCGTCGTGGCCCCAAGTCGTCGACGCCAGCCTCGAAGCGGACGTCGTGCTGTTTGGGGAGTTTCACGACGACCCCATCATGCACTGGCTGCAAGCTGAACTCGTCCGGGACCTTCTCGCTGCGGGCAGCACCCCTACCCTGGGTGCGGAAATGCTCGAAGCCGACGACCAACTGGTGGTCAATGAATTTCTCGAAGGCTGGGTGAGCAAGGACAAACTCAAGGCTGCCGCCAACCTTTGGCCCAATCACTTCACCGACTACCACCCCCTGCTTGAGCTGGCAAAGGAGGAAGGTCTACCGTTCATCGCCACCAATGTCCCACGTCGGTATGCGTCGTACGTGTACCAAAACGGGCTGGATGGATTGGAGAATTTGAGCGACGAGGCCAAGTCGTTTCTGCCCGATTTGCCCGTCCCGTTCGACATCACCCTTCCGGGGTACGACGCCATGCTGGCCATGGGCGGCGGCCACGGCGGAGAGACCCTGCCCATGGCCCAGGCCATCAAAGACGCGACCATGGCCCACTTCATCGCGGCCAATTTGCCCGAAGGCGCTCCCTTTGTCCACTTCAACGGCGCGTACCACAGCCAAGACCACGAAGGCATTGGGTGGTACTTGAAGCAATCCCATCCCGACGTGAAGGTGTTGACCATTCATGCCCACATGCAACCCGATGTCAGCCAACCGGATTCAAGCGAAGTCGGCCGCGGACATTTCCTTCTTGTGACCCACGAGCGCATGACGCGCACGCATTGATTTTTCCATCTGAAATGAATACCTCCTCCCCTTTTGACATGATGCGATTGTTGACCCCATGTGTTCTTTTGGCCTCTGGCCTCCTCTTTCAAGGATGTGAAAGCGCCACCCCCGTGACGCACGAAGGTGCACCGGAGAACCAAACCTTCTACGGCTCGGTCATCCCCACCCAAGATGCGCTTGACGGCGCCGCCATGCGGCAAGCGCTGGCCGATTCAGGACGCGCCCAAGTCCGCATGGAAGGCGTGGTCACGGCCACATGCGCGAAGAAAGGATGCTGGATGGACGTGGCTTCTGGCGAAGACACGGTGTTTGTCCGGTTCTTGGACTACGGGTTCTTTGTCCCCACGGAAGGGGCTGAAGGCAAGCGCACCGTCGTTCAGGGGGAAGCCTTTTACGACACCCTGACGGTGCCGATGCTGAAGCACTATGCGGAAGACGCCGGCAAGTCTCAAGAAGACATCGACGCCATCACGGAACCCGAGCTTCGGTTGGCCTTCATGGCAACGGGCGTGATGATCGAAGACTGACATGGGCAGAGCTTCTTTTCGCGTGTGGGGATGGGCGTGGTTGGCCTGCTGGGCCATGGCCTCCTGCGCCTCAGAATCCGAGCCGCGTGCGCCTCGTCTGGCCCCCAACCAGCCCAACGGCAACTCGGCACTGGCCTCCGCCATGGTGGCCATGGACGGCCAACTCCAAGCCACGTTGACCTCGGTCATGGCCGACCCCGACCATTCATGGGAAGGCCGACGGCTCGTGGAACACGATTTGTTGGGACTCGACCCCACGGACGACAGCATGATCAATGGGCATTACCTCGAACACGCGCCACTGTACGCCTTGGCCGTGGCGCAGTTCAACGCCCACCCGTCTGCAGACCACTTCAACGCGGTTGTAGAAAGCTGCACGTCTTGCCATTTGGGCACCTGTCCCGGACCGCTGGACCGCATTGCCAAGCGCCGCGTCAGCGCGGAGTGAAGGCTGCTTGAGGCTCTTCTTATTGCATGCTGTCGTGGAGGAAGGCCAAATGCGTGCGCATCGCCTCCAAGAAGGGTCGAATCTCTGATTTGGACTCCTCCTGAATCGCTTCACCCACCAACACCTGTGCTTCGAGCAGGTCTTTCTCGTCGGTGACGCTCTCGACTTGTTCCAACAACGTGACCCCTTCAAAGGCCTGCTGAAAATCGCCTTCGCATGCCACGTCCAACACCCGCGACAAGGCACCTTCGCAGGTGAAGCCGCAACTCCACAAGAACCCCAACACGTCGGCCTTCACGTGGGACAACTCGGTGTCGACCAACGCATCGAGGAAGGTTTGCTCCGCCGCTGAAATTTTCAAGGTGCCAAGCATGTCGCGCATCTCTTCGCGAAGGGCGTCTTCTTTGCGAACGGCATAGGCCTCCAACAAGGGGCGCACCCATTTGGCATCTCCATGCTCCTTGGCCTGCGCCAATGCAGCCTTCACTTTTTGGTTGTTCGCGTGCTTCAAATCCTTCATCGCGGGTCGTTTGAGGATGCAAAGGAAAGGCCAAATCCCGCCCCCACACACACCTCCAACAACTCCGCCACCATCATGGCGGTGGCGCCCCACAGCACCCCCTCACCCACTGGCCATCCGGGCACACGTGCAGTGCCGCTTCTGACCGTCACCCGTTGTTCAGGCCAATGGGCGCCTGGCCGAGGCAAATCCGCCAAGGGCACCACCATCACGCGGGCCACTTCTTCCTTTTGAAGCACAAACTCCGGTGTGACATCGCTCCAAGCCAAGACGGGCTGCACCAAGAAATTGCTGGGTGGGATGTACAGCATGGACAACTCTCCCAGCATCTGATCGTCGGTCAAAGCGACGCCCACTTCTTCAGCGAATTCGCGCCGTGCCGTTTGGACCAAATCTCCACCGTCCACCTCTTCCTCCGATCCACCTGGAAAGGCCAACTGACCGCTGTGTGGGGTGTTGTCCAAGGTGCGCTCCATCAACACCACGCTCCATTGCCCTTGGGCATTGGGACACAGCAAACACACCACCCCAGCTCGGCGCGCAGCGTTGAGTCGTTCAGGAAGGTCTTTGGGACGTCCTGGAGGGCACGCCAAGGACTGGGCATCCCACCCGGGCAGACTGCCCTGTTGAAGACGGGACATCAACGCCTTGACCTCCGAGGGCACCCTGGTCGCTTCCATGAATGCAAAGGAAGCGCACGGGCCGTTTCTTTGCACCATGAAGGTCCACCTCCTCGACGCCGATCTGCACTTCCCCCCTGTGGCGGAAGCCGGCGACCATGGCTTGCTCGCCGTGGGGGGCGACCTTTCAGCCGGACGCTTGCTGGCCGCTTACGAACACGGGGCCTTCCCGTGGTTCATGGAGGACGACCCCATCTTGTGGTGGGCCCCACAAGAACGCGCTGTGCTCCCGGTTTTGGGATTGAAAGTGTCCAAGAGCATGCGCAACGAGCTCAACAAAAACCGTTACCGCATCACCATGGACCGCGCTTTCGAACGGGTCATTCGTGGCTGCCAGGAAGCACCGCGCGACGGCGAAGGCACGTGGATCACCGACGACATCGTTCGTGCCTACGTCGACCTTCACGCATTGGGACTTGCCCATTCCGTGGAAGCGTGGAAGGGCGACGAATTGGTGGGCGGATTGTACGGCGTGTCCCTCGGGCGCATGTTTTTTGGGGAGAGCATGTTCTCCACAGCCACCAATGCGTCCAAGGTGGCCTTTGTCCATCTCGTTCGGTGGCTCGCCGTGAAAGGCTTTGGCCCGGTGGATTGCCAAATCATGAACCCCCACCTCGCCTCCCTCGGCGCGACCACCTGGCCCCGAGAAGCTTTCCAGGTTCAGTTGGCGCATTTCCTGCACGCCGGTCCAACCCTGAAAGGACCATGGACCGCCTATGAACCTGAATTGACAGGACATGCCTGAACAAGCGCAGCGCCACCGGGAAAAGCCGAAGCCTGGAAAGTTGAGGCCTCGGTGGGCCGTTCGGCTTGCCAGACTCGCCGTGAGGCTCATGGGCTGGCAACTTCGCGGACAGCTGCCACCCCAGTTTTGGCGAACGACCCTGGTGGTTTGGGCCCCCAAGACGTGGCAAATGGCGGCGCTGGCCCGCATGATGCCGGTGCACGTCCACCTGCTTGAGGGTCCGGTTGAAGACGCGAAAGTCCGCGGGATGGAAAGTGCCCGACAGTTCGACAAGGGTTTCACCAATGCAACGCCCACTGACGCCTCCGAAGACCAATTGCATCGCATTGTGGAAGCTGCTCAACAGGCCAAAAGCAGGATCACCCTGTGTGCATGGGAAAGCCGGCGGAAGTTTGTCCATGTGCATGCGCCTTTCAAGACGTCGCCGTTTCCCGACCGGGACGTGCATTACATGAAACGGTACTTCGCGTATTTCGTCAAAACCGCTGATTGACAGCGGACTGCAGACGATATCCACACGTTGTTCACATTTTCTGTCACGACGTGGACAAGTCGTGCATAACGGCCCCGTTGAGTTTTCGACCATTCACAAGGAAAAGTCCTTTCTTGCTGTGGAAAATCTATCTAACCACCAACGCCTGCACCATGAACAACTTGGACAAGTACGATCACATGATTCTCGACATCATTCAACAACACAAGATCGAGAACCAGTGTCACATTCGTCTGGCTGTGTTGGAGCGGAACTTTTGGAAGCGCATCGAGGAGGACACGGACTTGCACGTTGGAAAGGCGCGCATCGGTGAGCGCATCACCAACCTTTACCTCGACGGCCTGATTCAAAACAAAGACGGCTACGCATTGACCAAGAAAGGCCGTGAGCAGCTCGCGTTTGCGCCTTGGAAACAAGAAGCGACCCAAGCCAGCTGATTGCGGCGGTTTCGCGCTGAACCTTCAGCCATCAAAAAAGGCGACCTCAGGGTCGCCTTTTTTCGTGGATCACTTTGAACGGTGCATCAAGATTCTTCGAGAATCTCGAGGCCAGGAAACTTCTCTTTCCAGTACTCGAGTTTGCTGCGGTCGCGGACAGTGATCACAGTTCTGCGGTCCAAACGGACCTTGATGTTGGGCTGGAGTTCCTTCTCGGATTTCTTTCTGCGTGCCATGAATGTGTTGTGTCTCGGGATAACCGTTCGTCAAAAGAACACCACCACGTCCAAAAAAGTTGCGTCATGTGCATAAAGTCGCCTCATCCGTTAAGGAAACTTGGCGACCACCACCCCAAGGCAGAATCACCCCTTCACTGAAGGGACCAATTTGCCCGAATACCAAGCGATGTACAGGTAACACACCATGGGCAGGACAAACGCCACCGCAAACCCTGCACTGTCCACCAGCGCGCCCACGGCCGGAGGGATGAATGCCCCTCCCACAATCGCGGTGCACAAGACGCCGGACCCTTGTGGTTTGGCCTCGCCCAAATCTTCAATGGCGAGCGTGAAAATCGTGGGGAACATGATGCTGTTGCAGAATCCCACCGCCAACATCAGCAACAAGGCGGTCACGCCTGTGGTCGCAATGGACAAACCGATGAACGACAAGGCGAGAAGCGCCGCCACTGCAAGGATGGTCGAGGGCTTGATGGAATGCATCAACGCCGATCCAGCGAACCGCCCGAGCATCGCCCCGCCCCAATAGAAAGTCAGCAACGCACCGAGCACACCTTTGGCGTCCAATCCAGCAACGTCGATGCCTTTGATGAAGGCCGCGAGACCCGCCATGCCACCGAGGAGCTGGCTTGTCTTGATGTCTTCCACGATGTCCAGGCTCAACCCATAGTTGACCATGTACGACCCCAAGGCCACCTCGGCCCCCACGTAGACGAAGATGCC
>WTJL01000186.1:7002-9151 GCA_011524845.1 Flavobacteriales bacterium
TCGTCTCCCAACAAAAAACTCGCCGCCACGACAGGTGCCAGGGTCGTTCCAAAGGAGTTGAAGGCCTGCGACAAGTTGAGACGAGACGACGCCGACGCCTCCGGCCCGAGAACACTGATGTAAGGATTGGCGGCCACCTGGAGAATGGTGATGCCCCCTGCCACCACAAACAGCGCCAACAGGAACAACGGATACAACCGTGTGGCCGCTGCGGGGTAAAACAACAAACACCCCACCCCTGCCGTCGCCAAGCCCACCAATATGCCCCGTTGATACCCCATCCGGGAAATCAAGTTGCCGCCAGGAATGGACAACAAGCCGTACGCGGCAAACCACGCGAACTGCACCAAACCCGCTTGAAGAAAGGTCAACTCAAACACGTCTTTGAGGCGTGGAATCAAGGCGTCCACAAGAACGGTGATGAACCCCCACATGAAAAACAGGGAGGTCACCGCGACGAATGCGCCGCGCATGTTGCGGCCAGTTGCAGATTGGGTCATGGCAGAGTAAGGTGTGTGGGTCAGCGCATCAGATGCACGAAACCGCGAAATTCCTGGGCATCGGTGTCAAACCCTGAGGCTTTGATGACCCAGTGGTACACGCCGTTGGGCGCAAAGTGGGTCCCTCCGTTGACGTCGCCGATCCACGCTTCGTCGAGGTCGGTGCTGTTGTACACCAATTCACCCCAGCGGTTGTAAATCCAAATCTCAAACAACCGCACCTGACGACCGGTGATCTCGAGGGCATCGTTGAGTCCGTCGTTGTCCGGGGTGAAGGCCGTGGGGATGTAGAAGAGCACGTCGCCGTAGATGTCCACGATCGCCACGTCGGTGCATCCAATGTCCGTCGTCACGTCCACTTGCGCTTGGTAGGTCGAGAGGCCGTCGTAGATGTGGGTCGGTGCACGTTCGTACGCGTACTGCCCGTCTCCAAAATTCCATTGGTAGAAGTAGGCCCCCTCGTAAGGCTCTGCCGGGTCGACCAACACATCGAACGCGTACGTGTCGTCTCCAAGGCTCTCTCGCAGGATGGTCGCCTTCACGGTTTGGACGTCCACCTGGGTCGACGCAAACTCTGAGTAGTCGCAGTTGTCGACCACCACCACTTCGTACTCTGTGCTGACATCGGGATCCACCAAGTGCAAGAGCTCTTCGTCGTTGAAATCGTCCCACTGAATTTGGTACGGGGGCTGCCCTCCAGTGATGCCAAGTTCCATGTAGGCCGAGGCTCCGTTGCAAAGCAACGTGTCGTTGGGCATGGTGAGCTCAAGCTGCTCGTAGGGCACTTCGAACAGTCCTTGGAGGTACAATTCGCGTTCGCAGCCATCTTCGAGGTACACCTCCATCAACGACGAGGTCAGCGATCCGTAGGTCACGCATTGTTCGTCGCCAAAGTCCACGCCGTTGATTGACCAGTTGTAGCTCACAGGCGGATAGGCGTATGCGGGGTCTTGGATCAAGTCGATGCACACCTCCGCAGTTTGGTCGCAAGGCACCGTCACCAGCTCCGGCATGGTGGCTTCAAAGGGCGGCGTGTCGTAAATGATGATGGTGATTTCACTTTCAATGGTCCCGCTGACCACTTTCAAGTTCAGGGTCTCAGTGCCCTCGTCTATGTTGTCTTGGGGAACCTCAAACGTCAGGGAGATCCCGTATTCGCCAACGGGAACTGCAGCCGAAGACGGCAAGCCCAACAGGTCTTCGTCCAATGTGGCTTCCGACCCCGGGGCGGCAATCAAGTCGAAGGGAAAGGGAAACAGAGAGGAGACCGCACACGGACGGCTGATGGTGATGGTGGCCGGCCCACAATCCTCCCACGCGCAGTAGATGATTTCGTCGTCGTCCGGATCGGGATCGCAATCTGGCGATGCCTGCGACTCGTAGGTCGTGGGGATGGGCGACCCAAAGCTCCCTTCTTCCAGGATCACCACAGAATCCAAAATGGTGTCGGTGCCGTCCCCAATGGCCAGCTTGATGTGGTAGGTTTCTCCGCAAATCACGGGATAGACAGCCGTCAACACCGTGGTGTATCCGTTCATGCAGATGTCGGCCGACTCGTTCAGGATGTAGTACTCCGCGTTCAAAGCGCCGTTCACCGAGCTGATGGTGATGGGCAACTCTGGATCTGAATCAGGCACACTGGCAATGTT
>WTJL01000159.1 GCA_011524845.1 Flavobacteriales bacterium
CCGCTGTCGTTGAGGCCGATGACCGGCGCGCCGTTTTCGAGCGCCATGTCCATGATCTTGCAAATCTTTTGGGCGTGGGCCTCGGCCAAGGATCCGCCAAGCACCGTGAAGTCTTGGGAGAACACGTAGACCAAGCGGCCGTTGACTTTGCCGTAGCCCGTCACGACGCCGTCGCCGAGGAACTTCTGCTTGTCCAGCCCAAAATTGGTCGACCTGTGGGTCACCAACTGGCCCATCTCCTGGAACGTGCCAGGGTCAAGCAGGAGCTGAAGGCGCTCGCGGGCGGTCAGTTTGCCCTTGCCATGTTGTGCTTCGATGCGCGCTTCTCCACCCCCTTTGAGGGCTTCCGCGCGCATGGCTTCCAAACGTTCCGTGGGATGCTGCATGATGCGAAACTACGCACCTTCCCGTGGCTTACTGCAGGTTTTTCCGCGCGAGGGTCAATGGGTTGAGTGCGCGCAGGTCCAGTTTGAACATCCAACCGTCCCAAGGCTGCGCGCCTTCTGCAGGATTGGCCACCCACAGGGGAACTTGAATTTCAAGCGGCCCCAGCGGCACGGACACCCCGGCCACTGCGTTGAAGGATTCGGTCAGGCTTGCTCCGCCCACGTTGTCGCGGCCGTCGTCCCAGGCGCCGGCGGCACCTGCAAAGACTTCCACGCCGATGCCGTGGCGGAACCCGCCGCGCACCGACCACAGTCCCGTGGGAGCCACCATGTCCAGGGGCAATCCACCGCGGTCGAGGGCCGCTTGGCGTCCGGTCCATCCACCGTCCACGCCTGGCATGCCGCCGCCTCGGTTGAGCAACAACTGATCGGCCAACGGGTCGAAGTGCGCACCGGTGCCGGCCAGTGCCGTGCCAAAGTCCGGCACGCCAAGGTTTCGGTCGCTGGACCACAATCCCGTGGTGAAACGCTCCACGCTGCTCGACACGCGGGAGGCCCGGGCGTCGATGGACCAGGTGTGCTCCCGACCGGCCCGAGGACGGGTGTAGTCGAGGTGCCACCAGGCGTCCGCGAACATGTGCCTCACGGGCGCGGCATTCACCACGAACTGAGGGGGTTCTGTCATGGTCTCCACACCCGTCGACTTGAAGCCGTCCGTGGCCACGGTGCCGAGCATGAGGGAGCCGGTTTGGCGAAGGCCGGGCGTGGCGGTCGAGGTTTGGTCTGTTCGCACCTCCAGACGAGAAGAACGGCGTTGCAAGCGCACCCCCCCGGAGTTGGGAATGAACGTGTACACCGCATCCAAGGCCGGATCCACAAACCCAAACAAGTGGACGCCTTCGTACCGAACGTAGCCCTTCCAGTCCGAGACCGGATTCGCGTTCAACGTGCGCTCGACCTCCCACGAGGTGCGCGTCAAGAGCTCGCCATTGTAGTTGCCGGTGGTCACTTCAGGTCGGAACTGGAGGGCCTCCTCGGCTCGGAATTGGGAACTCCGAATGCCCACGTGCCAGTCTTTCTTCCGCCAGTCCAAGCGAAGGATGCCTCCAAAGTCCACGCCCTCGGAACTTGTCGAAAGCAGTGGCGTCCACTGGTAAGTGAAGTCGCGCGGGGGCAACATGAGGTTGTGAAGCACCACCCCGCCCATCAGGCCGTTGTGCGCGTTCCAACCGAGTGCTGGGGCCCAAAACACATGCGTCTTCTCCGGATTCTCCAACCGGGTCAGCATGCGCAATTGCAAGGGCTCCACGCCGCCCAACATGCGGGTGTGGCGCACGTTGTTGCTGCGGTCGTAATCCAAGGTCACACGGTCGTGGTCCAAGACCCAGCGGTCGACGTCCACCTGCGGAGTGGGCGCCTCGCCCACCTCGCCTGGGGCCATCAAAGGCAGGTCGACGACCGCCACCACTGAGTCGCCCACCAAGCCCGACACACGCGCCGAGGAACTGAGCTCGCCCACGTTGCGCACCTTGATGCCCCGGAACGTGGCCGGGCCTGACGACTTCGCGTTGACGCTGACCAATTTGAGGTCGTTGCGCTTGGTGGTCTGGATCCAATCTTCAAAGAACCACGAAAGGTCCTCTCCGGTGGATTTCTCCATGGACACCTGAAGGTCCTTGGGCGAAGGGTGGCGGAATTTCCACGTGTCGAAGTACAACTGCATCGCCGCGTCAAAGCGCTCGGTGCCCAAGTGCGACTGCAACATCGCAAACGCAGCGGCCGTCTTCTTGTAGACGATGGCGCCGTAGTTGAGT
>WTJL01000023.1 GCA_011524845.1 Flavobacteriales bacterium
TTGAACCGTCACCGTCCCGACGTGGTGATTCATGCGGCGGCGTTCACCGGAGTGGATGCTGCAGAACATGCGGAAGCGGAGGCGCATCGCGTGAATAGCGAGGCTGTGGGGCATGTGGCCCAAGCCTGTGCAGAAGTCGGTGCGGCCATGATCCACATCAGCACGGATTACGTGTTTGGAGAGGTGCCCCACCGCCCCCTGTCGCCGGAGACGCCCACCGCACCACTCGGCGCGTACGGTCGGACCAAACTGGCCGGGGAACAGGCCTTCCTCGCGTCAGGGGTGTCAGGAGCCATCGTGAGGGTGGCCTGGCTGTACGACGCCGAAGGGCACAACTTCATGAACACGATGCTCCGCTTGGCCCAAACCCACGGCGCATTGCGTGTGGTCAACGACCAGCACGGTGTACCCACCTCTGTTCCTGTGTTGGCCGAGGCGCTGCTCGACATGGCCGAACGGGGGGAGGACATGCCGTCGGGAATTTGGCATTACGCCCATCAGGGCCACACGACGTGGCATGGGTTTGCGACTGAAATCATGCGCGTGGCGGACATGGACGTTCCCGTCACACCCGTGTCTTCCGACGCCTTTTCGACACCCGCCGTGCGACCGTCATGGAGCGTCTTGGACGGGGAGCCCTTGAGGCAAGAGATGGGCTGGCCTGCCATGGATTGGCGCGAAGGCCTGAAGCGGTGCTGGGAGTTCAAGAAAGATGTCTGAACTTTGACCACCCCATGAGCGACCACTCCCTCTTGAACGAGGTGCGCACAAAGGCCCAAGCCTGGACGCAACCTCCCCACGACGAAGACACCCGCCAAACCGTGAAGGCTTGGTTGGACACCTGCGACACCGACGAAGAGGCGCGCGAAGCGTTGATCGATGCGTTCTACACCGATTTGTCCTTTGGGACAGGAGGCCTTCGTGGCAAAATGGGGCCTGGGACCAACCGCATCAATGCGACCACCATCGCCAACGCCACCCAAGGCCTGGCCAATCACCTCGCCAAGGTGCACGGCCCCGCCCAGGAAGGGAGCCCATGGCGGGTCGCCATTGCGTGCGACAGCCGTCACCGGAGCCAAGAGTTTGCCCAAATCACGGCGGAGGTCCTTTCGGCCAACGGATTTGAAGCGTGGATTTACCCTGAGCTCCGTCCCACCCCTCAGCTGTCTTGGACAGTTCGGGAACTCGGCGCAGTGGGCGGCGTGGTCGTGACGGCCAGCCACAACCCCAGCATTTACAACGGCTACAAGGTGTACGCCGCCGATGGAGGCCAAGTGGTCGCCCCGGAGGACGCCCAACTGGTGGCGGAAGTCCGGGCGCTGGCATCGGACGCCGAAGTGCCACGCGACACGAAAAACATCCGAACGTTGGACAACACATGGGACGACCGGTACCGGGCCATGCTGGCGACGTTCCGCTTGTCTCCGCACCTCGTGGCGAACGGATCGGACTTGCCCGTCGTCTACACGGGATTGCACGGCACAGGCGCCTTGGCGGTGCCGGCGGCGCTGCGTGCGTTTGGCTTCCGCAACATCCATGAGGTCGCGTCGCAAGCCATTCCAGATGGGGCCTTTCCCACCGTGGCCAGTCCCAACCCTGAGGAGGGGCCGGCGTTGGCCCAAGCCGTGGCCTTGGCCCAAGAGGTTGGCGCATCCTTGGTGATGGGGACCGACCCCGATTCGGACCGCGTGGGCTTGGCCGTGCCAGATGGCGAGGGCGACTTTGTCTTGCTCAACGGCAACGAAACAGCCGCCTTGTTGACCGACCACGTGTTGTCCAAGTGGAAGGAGTCTGGCAAGCTGGACTGCCCTTCGTTTGTGGCCAAAACCGTGGTGACCACCAACCTTCTCGTCGATTTGGCCGAGCACTATGGGGTGGAGGTGCGCGAAACGTTGACAGGCTTCAAATTCATTGCCGAGGCCATCCGAAAGGAGGAAGGCGTGATGCAGTACGTGGTGGGGGGTGAGGAGAGCTACGGCTACCTCGTGGGCGACCAAGTGCGCGACAAGGATGCGGTGCAGAGTTGCTGCCTGCTCGCGGAGTTGGCCCATGAATTGGACCAGCGCGGCGAGCGCATGTTGGACCGTTTGGCGGACTTGCACCGCAGGCACGGGGCGTACAAGGAGGGTTTGGTTTCCTTGGTGAAGGAAGGCCGCGAGGGCAAGGCCCAAATCGACGCCATGATGCACGGATTCCG
>WTJL01000174.1 GCA_011524845.1 Flavobacteriales bacterium
CTGTTGGGCTGGAGCGACACCCCTGCAAATCCAGTGATTTCAGCAAGGTCGGCCTCGAGTTCCTTCAACATCGCCCGCGTTCCGCGCGCTTGGTCGGTTGGGCAGAACGGGTGCAATTCGGCAAAGGCCGCCCACGTGATGGGAATGAGCTCGGTGGCTGCGTTCAGCTTCATGGTGCAGGACCCCAACGGGATCATGGCGTGCGTCAAGCTGAGGTCTTTGTTTTCCAGTTTCTTGATGTACCGCATCATTTCCGTCTCTGAACGGTAGCGGTTGAAGACAGGGTGGTGCAGGTAATCCACGTCGCGGGTCACAGGACCGAAGAAGGTCGCATCGAAGTCCATGCCCTGCACTGGGCTGACCCCAAGGGCCGAGCACAACGTGGCAAAGTCGTCCGCGTTGGTCCGCTCGTTGAGGGACACGCCGATGTGCTCTCCGTCTGCGTAGTAGCGAAGGTTGACGCGCTTGGATTCGGCCCGGGCCCGCAGCGCCTTCATGGCGTCTGCACCCCCGTCCACGTGCACCTTCAACGTGTCGAAGTAGCACGAACTGACCACGTTGAGGTGGTCGGAGCCGTTCAAGGCAAGCGCCAAGGCGCGGGTGTGGCAATGCACGCGCTCCGCGATGGCACGAAGGCCTTCGGGGCCGTGGTACACTGCGTACATCGAGGCCATCACGGCCAACAGGCTTTGGGCCGTGCAAATGTTGGACGTCGCCTTGTCGCGACGGATGTGCTGTTCACGGGTTTGAAGGGCCATGCGCAACGCAGGCTGTCCCAAGCGGTCGACGGACACGCCGATGATTCGGCCAGGGAAGTGACGCTTGAAGGATTCGCGCGCCGCGAAGAAGGCCGCGTGCGGACCGCCGTATCCCATGGGAACCCCAAACCGTTGGGAGCTTCCCACCACCACGTCGGCCCCCATGGCTCCGGGGCTCTTCAACACGAGCAACGCCATCAAATCGGCCGCAAAGACGGTGCGCACCTCGCGCTCTGCCATGCCTTCGACAAATCCGGTGAGGTCTTCCACTTCCCCGTTGGCGTCGGGGTACTGAACGAGGCATCCGAAGACGTCTCCCGCCTCCACGGCGCCGCGCATGGCTTCGCGCGTCATCACGACCATGTCGATGTCGAGGTGGGCCGCACGGGTGCGGAGCACGCTCAGGGTTTGGGGGAACACGGCCTCGTCCACCAAGAACCGGTTCTTGCCCGCTTTGACTTGGGGCCGGGGGCGCGCAGCGAACAACATCGCCATCGCTTCCGCAGCGGCCGTGCCCTCGTCGAGCAAGGAGGCGTTGGCCACTTCCATTCCCGTCAAGTCCATGACCATGGTCTGGAAGTTCAGCAGCGCCTCCAAACGACCCTGTGCGATTTCCGCTTGGTAGGGCGTGTACGCTGTGTACCATCCGGGGTTCTCCAACACATTCCGGCGAATGACGCTCGGCACCTCCGTCGGGTAATACCCCATGCCGATGTAGTTCCGAAACACTGTGTTTTGCGAGGCCAAACCGTCGATGTGCTCGAGGTATTCGCTTTCCGTCAGCGCCTTGGACACACTCAGGCGTTCGCGCAGACGGATGGCGCCCGGCACCGTGCGTTCAATCAAGTCGTCGAGAGAGGGGGCACCGAGGGTGCGAAGCATGGCGTTTTGGTCTTCCAATCGAGGACCCAAATGCCGAGAGGCGAAGCTTCCAATCTTCATGAGAACCAGGGAAATGTGGCGTGTAACGTTTCCGTAGAAAGCGCAAAAGTACAACCTCAGTTCTCCCCCCCTGACGCAAAGCATCAACATCGCGTCCACCAACCCCCCATCGGCGGTCATGGGAAGACGACCTTTGCGGCATGCTGTGGCGTGTGTTGTCCTTTTCCCACCTCTGGATCGCGCTTGGGGCCTTCGTCACCACCGCGTTCAGTTGGATGTGGTGCGTGGACGGATCCCCCATGGAGCGCGGCGGCATGTGGGTCGCCTTTTGGGTGGCCTTGTCGACGGGCCTGGGCTACACCATTCAAAGGGCCATCAAACACACCCGCCATCCCCACACCATGCCCGACGAACGTCGCCGCTTTTGGGACGCGGCCAAGTGGCCCATGGTCGTGGTCTGGGCCGGTGGATGGCTGGGGTTCAATGCGGCGTATGTGGACGAATTGGGCTGGGAAGAACCCGGGCGTGTGGGCCTTGTGCTCGG
>WTJL01000142.1 GCA_011524845.1 Flavobacteriales bacterium
CCGAAGCAACGGCCTGCAATCCATGGTCAAGCAGATGAAGCTGTACGGGTTGGCGTTGACGGCCGGCGCCTGAGTCGCTCATATGCAGTAACTTACGCGGTATGATACGCGTGCTTCGGGTTTTGACAATGTGGTCTGTGGTGTGTTTCACCCCCGTGGCCCTGGCCCAAACGTTGCCCTGCGCGTGCATGGACGGCAGCTCCGACGGGGAGATCACCAACACGGATTTCTTGTCCTTCATCGCCAATTTCGCATGGGGCGATTCGATCGGCGAAGTCGAAGAAATGGGCCCGGGGCTTTGCGATCCCGACGGCGACGGAACGGCCAACGTGCACGACTTGATTCTCTTCACAAGCTTGCAGCAGCAATCGTGCGAAGGCGGCCCGTGGCCGGACGAGCATGTGACGTTGCTCGACACCGCCGAATCCACGTTTCAGGGGTGGGTGCTGGAGCTGGTGCACGA
This sequence comes from Flavobacteriales bacterium, assembly GCA_011524845.1. GTDB lineage: Bacteria > Bacteroidota > Bacteroidia > Flavobacteriales_D > Sanyastnellaceae > UBA11663. The sequence goes on from WTJL01000142.1 coordinate 464, forward strand.
GCACACAGGGCTGTACATGGGCATTCCGGCAGGGGCCAAAACCTACCGGCTCTTCGCTGAATTCGACGCCGTCCCAGGCGCGGACCTGCACCTGATTGGACTGTGGGGCGATGCGGCGGCGCCTTGGTTCATTGACGCACCGGGCGGGCTTTTTGTGGCCGACTTTGCTGTGAGCGACGAAGACGTCCTTCCGAAACAGTCTCTTGTCGATCCGTTGTTGTTTTCCATTTTTCCGGAGATGGAGTTCTCCTCCTTTTGGACGACGGGGGACATGTGGGAGGACGTGCCTGGCTCGGTCAACGCCTATTCATTTGAATTTCATCTCGAAGGGCAAGTGCTGGCCTTTGAGGCTGGTGCGTGGTCGTCAGAGGACGAAGGAGGCTCGTGCATGCTCGCGGTGGGTGGCGAGGTGTGGCATGAGCGCCACGAGGTCGACGGATTGCATCTGATGGGTCAATTCACCGTGCTCGACGGACAAGAGGTGTCTGGACAAGCCGGAGTGGCTTTGGGCGTGGGCCCGGAAAATCAGCTGATCATGGATCAGTTGATGGTGGTGGCCGCTGCGCCGTTCGACTTGAGTGACTTGGCGGTGTTTGGGTGCACGGACAGCGAGGCGAGCAACTACGACGCGTCGGCGACGTACGACAACGGCACATGCGACTACTGCCCGGTGGGGGACGCCAATTGCGACGGGGTGGTGGCTGTGGCAGACTTGTTGGAGTTGCTTGGCATGTTTGGGTGCGCCGTGAATTGCGGGTGGGCCGACTTGGACGGTGACGGCGCCGTGGGCGTGTCGGACATCATGACGTGGCTCGCACTCGTCACAGGTTGAGACGCTCCACTACTTGAGGCAGCCTTAAACCATCCTCGGACGGACCTCGTCCATGGCGTACAACGTGAACGAGTGGGTGTCGAGCACGCGCTGGTAGCGCGCCCGTTCTGCAGGTGTCAGTCGCTTGATGTTTTTCCAGAGCTGGTCTTGCTGGTTGGCCAAAAAGTCGCCCTTGAAATCGGTGTCGCTGGTCGCCCTCAAGTCCAAGCTTGAGACGAAGGCGTCGATCGACCAAGAAGGGTCGGGACCCTTGGGCGCCCAGTTCCATTGTTCGAGCACCGCTTTGAGGTGGCGTTCCGGGTCGAGGATGAGGTCGTGGTAGTGCAAGGCGACGACCCGGTCGTCCTGGGCCATGGTTTGCCAGAGCTGGGCGTTGAGCAGGCACCACATGTGAAGTTGCCGTTCCACGGGGTCCTCCACATGGCGGATGTCGTCCCATTGGGCGTGCAATGTGGCGTGGCCGGGATACGTGCGGTGCACGTCCAAGTCACGGGGCCTCGCGCCAAAGGCCCGGACCTGGGAGGTCACCACATCGAGGGGGTGCCGCATCAGCAAAAGGGGCGCATGCGTGAAGCGCCAGGTGTCCAACATGAAGGGAAGCAGGGCGTTGCCGCGAACGTATTTGACGAGCAGCTGGGATGCATGACGGGCCTCGGTGAAGGAGGTCCTGGAACACGTCCATGCATTGGTGCGCTGGCCGCTCAGGACGCCGTCGAGAATCGCCTGTCCGTTGGGGTGCAGCGCCTCGGGGTGGGGCCGTGCGCCCCAGTGCGGCGGCACCACGCCTTTGGCCTCGTGAAACGGCTCCCAAAGGCCCGCCACTCCGGGCAATTTGGACAGCAGCGACATGAGCCATGTGCTGCCCCCTCGTGGGGAGCTGAAAATTTG
>WTJL01000082.1 GCA_011524845.1 Flavobacteriales bacterium
AAGCAAGGCCACGGTGCCCACCACTCCCAACGTTTTGATGACCCAAGGCAAAGCCGCGACCATGAGCATCCCCAGACGCCTCACCCCTCGTGACGGGCGTTTCATCAAGGCCATGCCGGCGTCGTCCATGCGCACCAACAAGGCGACCAATCCGTACACCCCCACCGTGGCCAGCAATGCGATGAGCGATACAGATGCGATTTGGACTGGCAGTTCCGCTTCCATCACTTGTCCCAAGGCCAGGATGACGATCTCCACGGACAAGATGAAGTCCACCGTCACGGCAGAGCGAATGCGCTGGGCCTCGTTGGGCACCTCTTCTGACCTGTGGGCATGCCGTGAAGGCCGCACGTAGTGAACGACCTTTTCCACGCCTTCGTACGACAGGTACGCCCCGCCCAACACGAGAATGGGTTCAATGGCCCACGGCGCGAAGGCACTGAGGGCAAACGCTCCGGGCAGGATGAGAAGCTTGTTCAGGAAGGACCCTTTGGTGATGGCCCACAACACGGGCAGCTCGCGAGAAGAAGAAAACCCCACAGCCTTCTCTGCATTGACAGCGAGGTCGTCGCCCAAAATGCCTGCCGTTTTTTTGCCCGCCACTTTCGTCATGACGGCCACGTCGTCCATCAACGCGGCAATGTCGTCGAGCAAGGCAAAGAATCCACTGGGCATGAAGCGAAGGTACAATCCGCTGGATGTCAAGAGCTTTCCCTACCTTGACTCCCATGATTCGGTGGTCCACCCCTTTGTTGTTCAGCGTGTTGCTGAGTTCTTCTGTTGTCAGTCTCGCCCAAAGCGTCACCTTCCATGCCGACGTGGCGCCCATCATCTATGCCCATTGCACGGAGTGCCATCGCGTGGGAGAAATCGGCCCCATGCCCCTGACCACCTACGACGAGGTCTTCATCTACGGAGAGTTCATCGAATACGTGACCGCCACCGATTACATGCCGCCCTGGACCCCCGACGACACCTACTCGCATTTTGTCGGAGAGCGCGTGTTGACGGACAATGAAAAAGCCACGCTCAGTGCATGGGTGGCAGCAGGCAAACCTGAGGGGAATCCCACGGACAATCCCGGCATCCCCTCCTTCCCAGAAGGAAGTCAAATCGGGACGCCTGACATGGTGCTGCCCATGGCGGAGCCGTACACGCACGGCGGGGACATGACAGACCAGTACCAGGTGTTTGTGCTTCCTGCCGACCCCGACAACGACCTCGCCATTCGCGCCCTCGAAGTCCGGCCCGGCAACCGCAACGTGTCGCACCACGCCATCCTTGGCTTGGACGTGTCGGGAACCGCTGCGAGCCTCGACGCGCAGGATCCGGATCCAGGGTACGAGAGTTTCGGGAGCTTTGGATTCACTGCGGAGAGCAACTTCTTTGGCGGCTGGGTTCCTGGGGCCATGACGGTCGAGTATCCTCCTGGAATTGGCCGAACCGTGCCCGCCGGCGCCGACATCCTGCTGCAAATGCACTACGGCCCCTCACCCATCGACGAGACGGACCAAACCGAAATCAACGTGTTCTTCTCTGAGGAACCCATCGAACGCGAAGTCCAAACCACGTTCATGGGCCCCCAACACCTCGACCAGTTCTTCTACCTCCCCGCCAACCAAATCAGAACGTTTCACGGCACGATGGAGGTCGCCGCGGACGTCAGCTTGATCAGTATAGTCCCCCACTGCCACTTGATTGGCGTGTCTTGGGAAGTGTTCGCCACCTCTCCCAACAACCAAGACACGATCCCGCTCATCTCGATCCCCTCGTGGGATTTCAATTGGCAGGGCTTCTTCACGTTTCCCGAGTTGACCAAGATTCCGTCTGGCTACACCTTGCATGGCATTGCGTCTTACGACAACACGGGCGCCAACCCCTTCAACCCCAACAATCCTCCTCAGAACGTCACCTTTGGGGAAGGCACCACCGACGAAATGTTCTTCGTCTTCTTCGACTACGTCTTGTACCAAGAAGGCGACGAGTTCATTTCACTGGCCCCCGCCGATGAAGCACCTTGCATGGGAGACCTCACGGGCGACGGGGTGGTGAGCGTGGACGACATGCTGTTCCTTCTTTCAGACTTTGGGTGCGTCACGGACTGCAATGCAGACGTCGACCTCGACAACGCCGTGACCATCGCGGACCTCTTGCAACTGCTCAGCGCCTTCGGCGAACCTT
>WTJL01000022.1 GCA_011524845.1 Flavobacteriales bacterium
AGCGTTCCGTTGTCAGCCGCCCATTGGTCGATGACGTTAAAGGTCCAGATGCCGTTCAGCGGACACCCTTCAAAATCGCACAAGTCGCCACAGGGCAAATAGGTTCCCGCTGGCATTGGACTCGCTGCATCCGGGTTGTTGGCATCGTCCAACACCCATTCGGCGTCCATGTTCCAGGAATAGTCGAACCCTTCCACGTCCACAATGCCCAAATCGTTGCCACCAAGGTCGTCCGGCGTGCATCCTGTAGGGTCTGGACCTCCAGACGCACCGTTGTCCATCAACAGCACTTCCGTCCCGTCGGGACACGTGATCCAAAAGCTCAAATCGCCAATGAAGCTATGCTCGATGTTGGCGGTGATCAACTCAATGTCGTCGCAATCCTCCAACACTTGATCGGTGTCGAAGAAGTCGATGAACAGCTCTGAGGTGAACGCCACCCCTGTGGCATCGGGAAGATCGGCCAGCTCTGAAACGCCCACAGGAGGAAGTGCCGTCCACGTGATGCTTTGCACGGGGTTGCCATTCAAAAACCCAGGAGCGTCCTCACACAAGGGGGTCGAGACTTCCGTGTTGAAAATGGGAATGGTCGACACCAACACCTGGTGTGGCAACAAGTTGGTGCTGTTGCAGTTGTTGACGTCTTGCACCACGAGAGTCACGATGTATTCACCGGGAACGCTGTAGCTGTGGCCCAATTGATATCCATCGGAGACGGCGGTCGTTTCCACCGTGCCATCTCCCCAGTTCCAAATCAACGAGTCCACAGGAAACTCAGGAGCCCCAGGAATGGAACCGCTCGCATCGAAGGTCACCACCTCGTCGGGACACACCCCCACGCTGATGGGGTTGTCCGGAAACGGCGCGGGACTCACCAACTCGATGCCCGCCTCAGGGTACGAACACGGCGTCACGCACGTCACCTCTGCCACCCATCCTTGATCACCACCAGTGGCGTTGTTGTTGACGTTCAGCTGAAACGTCACACACCCCGTCGGGTTGTCAATGGAAGCCGTGATGCTGACCCCCACAAACGAATTGCCTGTCCCAGCACCCACCAAATCCGCACCCGTGTTGTCCCCGTTGAAGGCGAGAAGCACGTCGTTGTTGTTGGGGTTGGCGTTGGTTTGAAGGTCAAATGACAAGAAGTTCACCTGCACCGCATCGCCAGGTTCGCTGGGGCAGAGCGTGATGGTGTAGTTCTGATTGGAGTAAGGATCTTGAAAGTCTGTGCCTCCGCTGTTGTCGTCCGTGAAGTAAATCGTTTCCGCCGCATTGCAATCCACCGTGATGGTGCCGCCATCCGAGATCGGGATCACGATTCCTTCTTGGGCTTGGACGCTCTCAAAACCAGCCCCCAACAGGACCGCTGCCATCACCCCCAAATGCTTCAGTAGCTTCATGTTCATTTCGCTGCAATTCCACGTAAAAGTAGGCCAAATGACAGACGTTCAAACGCCGGTCATGGTTGCACATGTTCACCGCAAAATAGAGGGATGTGTCAGCAACTTCAGCGCTCGACGCGCAGGCGGTCGGTGAAGAGGCGTGGCGTGCCGTCCAAATCCATGCAGCGCACGGTCCACACAAAAGTGGAACGGTCCTTGGCCACGTCGCCGTTGGGCAGCGTTCCGTCCCATGGGCGACGGGCGTCCGAGGTGCGGAAGACCTCCTCCCCATCCTTGTCCACAACCACCATCTCCCAGGCCTTGTCCATCTCGAGAAGGCTGTGGGGCAAGAAGGTGTCGTAGTGGCCGTCTCCGTTGGGGCTGAAGCGCGCCTGCGCCAACAACCCATGACGGTCACCGATGTGGATGTCGTGGTGGGCGTCGTCCAAACAACCGTGGTGGTTGCTCGCCACCAAGTTCACGGGGTACACCCCAGGCACGTCCAATTGAATCAAACCGTCGCGTGAAGATTCGCCGTCCACCACCCATTGCACGGAAGTGGAATTGGGGGTTTGGTCTTTGAGCTGCACCCTCACTTTGCGACCGGACACAGTGGCAGGGAACGCCCATGCAAACGTGGCCTCGGGCTTGGGCAGCACCGTGATCATGTTTTGGATGGTGCGGGTGCTGATGCTTCCGTCGCCGGGAGGACGAACAGACAACGTGATGTCGTAGGTGCCTGGACGGTCAAACACGTGCTTCGGCGCAGGGTCGCT
>WTJL01000060.1 GCA_011524845.1 Flavobacteriales bacterium
GTGCCCTCCTTTTTTGCACGAAGCGTGATCGCCGCACCGTGTTCATCGCTCCCACAAATCCAAAGCACGTCTTCCCCCATGCTTCGAAGGTGCCGAACGTGGATGTCCGCAGGCAGATAAGCGCCTGCAATGTGGCCGAGGTGAATCGGCCCGTTGGCGTAGGGAAGCGCGGAAGTGATCATCCTCCGCTTGGGGGCGTTTTGCGACATGAACGCAAAAATACTTCGGGCGCCGATTGGTTGGAGGGGTGGGGGAAGTTTGGCTTGGAAAAAAGCCCAAACCCTGTCCAAAGGACACCCCCAAAACCAACGTCATTCACAAAATCGTCCAAGGGTGAATGTGGAAATCTGAGGGTCGTTGCGCCGGCCATGAATGGACACAGGCCTTTACTTTAGACCCATCAGGCAATGTCCTGATCCCTGAACAATCCATGCCATGAGCGCAACAGACATCAAGGAGAAGCACGCCAAGACGGGACTTCCCGTGCAAGGCACGACAGAGAAGAGAGAGATTCTTGAGAACTACTTCCAGAAGAAAATCTTGGGGAAGCAGGAGCATGAATTCATTCCAGGGGTGAAGACTGCGGCTGAGGCGGCACTCCGTCCCCAAAAGGGCAAGGTCCTTTAACCCCAGATCCCATTGACGACCCTGCACTTGCCCCCGCCATTGACTGTGGGGTCACGTGTGGCGTTGGTCGCCCCTGCCCGGTTTGCGCGTCCTGAACTCATTGACGCGGCTGCCGAGCTCTTGACGTCTTGGGGATTGGACCCCGTGCAGACGTCGGCCACGTCGTCCCGCGACCGCCAATTTGGCGGCACGGATGCCCAACGTGCCGAAGCACTCAACACCGCTTTTCGAGACCCTGACATTGCAGCCGTTTGGGCGCTGCGCGGGGGGTACGGATGCACCCGGCTTTTGCCCTTGCTCGACGGGGCCGCCCTTCAGGCGCATCCCACGTGGATCACGGGCTTTTCCGACATCACCGCCCTGCATGGCTGGGCGTCCGGCTTGGGCGTGGCGTCGTTGCACGCGCCCGTGGCCTCCACCGTTCCAACCACAGACGCCCAGGACGTGGACGCTTTCCGGAGAATCTGGCAGACGGGCGAGCCTGCGGCGCACCAAGGGGAGCGCCGCGTGGTGGGCGGCAACCTGTCCGTCTTGTTTGCCATGCTCGGGACGCCAGCCATGCCGCCATTGAAGGGAAGGTGGCTGCTGCTCGAAGATTTGGACGAATACCTCTACCACCTCGATCGCATGTTGGTGGCGCTGGGTCAAGCTGGGGTGTTCGACGAGGTGGAAGGGGTGTTGGTGGGTTCCTTCACGGACCTTCGGGACAACACCAAGGCCCACGGTCAAGCCACGGACAATCCCTTTGGACGAACGCTGCGCGAGATGGTGGAAGAGCACGTGGTGGCTCGGGGATGCACGGTGGAATGGGAGGTGCCCACGGGCCATGGGCCGCGCAATGCGCCCTGGGTCTTGGGCTGATGCACCCAGCGTGACATGACCACCACCAGGCCGGGGTTGAGCGTACCTTTCGGCCATGTTTGGAAGCATCAAAGACCAGTTGACCCAAGAGCTTGCCGACATCGAGGCAGCGGGTCTGTACAAGCGCGAGCGCGTCATCACCTCCGCGCAGGACGCTGAAATCACGTTGGACGACGGCAGCCGGGTGCTGAACTTTTGTGCCAACAATTACCTGGGACTGAGCTCCCACCCCCGCGTGGTCGAGGCGGCCAAACGGGCCATCGACACCCACGGGTTTGGCATGTCCAGCGTACGTTTCATCTGCGGCACCCAAGACATCCACAAAGAGCTCGAACAACGCATTGCAGACTTCCACCATACGGAGGACACCATCCTTTACGCTGCGGCATTTGACGCCAACGGAGGGGTGTTCGAGCCGTTGTTGACCAAGGAAGACGCCATCGTCAGCGACAGCCTCAACCACGCGTCCATCATCGACGGCGTGCGCCTGTGCAAGGCCGCGCGGTACCGCTACGCCAACAACGACATGGCCGAGCTCGAGGAGCGCCTGAAGGAAGCGCGGGCCAATGGCGCACGCAACATCATCGTCGTCACCGACGGCGTGTTTTCGATGGACGGCTACGTGGCCCAAATCGACAAAATCTGCGACCTCGCCGACGCCTACGA
>WTJL01000044.1:0-5113 GCA_011524845.1 Flavobacteriales bacterium
TTCCAACGTGTTTCATCATGTCCGAGGTTTGATCATTGCATCCTCGTTGACAAAACTACACCACCAAGACCTCTGCGGTTCACGACGTTGTTCACAAACCATCCACGGACCGAGGCCTGTGCGTACCTTCCGTCCATGAATCGAATCCCCTCCTTTTTGTCCACGGGCATGTGGACGTTGGCCTTCGCAGGACTTACCGTTGTAGGAATGCAAAGCTGTTCGTCTTCTTCGGCTCCCGAGGCTTCCAAGGAGGTGGAACAGACCCCTGCCTCCAAAATCAGCCCAGCAGGTCGACAAAGCATGGACCGACGCACCGACGAAGTGATGCGGTTTCAGGAGATGAACAAAGTGGAGGTAGAGAACAAAATCAGCCCTTACCGCTACGTCATCAGCACGGAGCGCTACTCGATTTTTGGACAACTGGTCAAAGCCTCCTCTCACAGCAGAACCATCCACGGAAGTGGGGTGACGTTGTTGTGTCCCACGGACGAGGCCTTCGATTCGTTCGACAATTGGAAAATGATGCTGCGCCGCGGAAGCCAGCAAGAATTGGACGATTTCGTGGCCAACCACGTGCTTCCGATCACCCTGACCTACGAAGACCTCAAAAAGAAGGACACGCACACGAACCTCGCAGGCGAAACCATCGAGATGAACCTGCGTGGCGGGGTGTCGGCCAACGGTGCCCACGTGCGCAGCGGCTACATCCCCACCGACCGGGGAAACGTCATTGGTTTGGACGGCGTCGTGTTTGTTCCCTTCGCCCTGCGCTGACCCACGCGCAACATTCTCAAGGAACCAAGGGTTCTTTGAATGCACCAAACCCTGCCCATGACCCGTCTTCTCCCCCTTGCTTGGGGCGCCCTTGCCCTGTTCACAAGCGCTGCTGCAACGGCCCAAACCCTTCCTCCTTCTTGGACCCGAGCCGACTGGGACGTGACCCTGACCGAGGGTCCGCTGTCCAACCCTTGGGTGGGTGGGTTGACTGCGCCGCAATGGTCCCCGTTCGACGCCGACCTCGACGGCGACGAGGACTTGTTTGCCTTTGACCGGGATGGCTCGCGCCTGTTGCTGTTTGAGCGGGTGACCAGCGAAGGCAATGCCGAAGGAGACTTTGTGGTGCGATGGGATTGGGTGCAAGGGTGGCCGGACATGGTCGATTGGTGCCTGCTGCGCGACTACAACTGCGACGGAAAACCCGACATCTTCACCAGCCACCAGAACGGCATTCGGGTGTTCACCAACGTCACTGAACCCGGTGAAGGGCCGTCGTTTGACCCCAACCCCATCACGTTGGTCGCCACGTTCGACCTCGTGGGCTCTGCCCCCAGCGAATTGCCTGTGATTTGTTTGGGGATGGACCTGCCGGCCATCTTGGACCACGACGACGACGGCGATTTGGACATCATCACGTTCACGGAAACGGCCACCACCTTGTACCGGTTCCAAGGCCAAACCCCGTGTGGACTCGACCTGCAGTGCACCAACCGCTGCTACGGCATGCTTGCAGAAGCCGCGGAGAACAATGCGCTCTTCATTGGCGACGAATTTGAATGCTCGTTCAACGTGGAAGATCCCGGCATGCCCGTGGTCGGACTGGCGGAACGCACTGGACTTCATGCGGGCGGCGCCATCACCTCTTTGCAGCTTGAACCTGGCGGCCCCAAAGACCTGTTGATCAGCGACGTGACCTACCCGCAAACCTTGGGCGTCGTCTTGGAAACGGCGGCTTCATCTCTCGACAGTGCAACGTTTGTGGACCCCGCCTTTCCGGCAAGCCTCTACGGAGACCAAGCCGTGGACCTCCCGAGGTTTCCCGCTGCGTATCACATAGACGTGGACCAAGACGGGATTCGAGACCTCTTGTTCTCTCCCAACACTCCCTTGGAAACGAACGACGACGAAAGCGTTCATTTCTACCGAAACACCGGCACCGAGGACGCCCCTTCGTGGTCGTTTGAAACGGACAACTACCTGCAAGGAAGGATGATCGACTTGGGACGAGGCGCCTACCCTTCGTTCCACGACTTCGATGGAGATGGCCTCCTCGACTTAGCCGTCGCCAATAAAGAACGCTACGAGGGCATCGACCAAACGCCCGCGGCCGTGGCAGTGTTCCGCAACGAAGGGACGGCTTCTGCCCCGTCCTTCGTGCTGGTGGACTTGGATTGGATCGCCCTTTCCGACTTCCAAATCGAAAGTCCCTACCCAGCCTTTGGTGACCTCGACGGAGACGGCGACCTCGATGTCTTGGTCGGCGATGAATTGGGACGCATTCACGCGTACACCAATGTGGCCGAGCCTGGAGCGTGGCCGGAATTCACCCTCGCCGCATTGTCCATTCCCGACGCCGAGACAGGCGAAGCCATTGACGTGGGACAATTTGCCACTCCCCAACTGGTGGACATGGACGGAGACGGCGACCTCGACATGGTCGTGGGCGAAAAGAACGGCACGCTGACGCTGTTCGAACGCAACTCCCTCGGGGAATGGTCCAAATACACCTCTCCCACCAACGGAGACAATTGGGGCAACATCGCGGTGGACAACCTGCTTGGCATCAACGGCTACAGCGTTCCTGCCCTCACGCCCACCGAAGAGGGCCTGCGGGTGTTTGTGGCCAACGAGACAGGCACCGTGCAAGATTTTGGACTCGCCTCCGAAGATTGGGACGCGGTGTTGGAGGAGGAGAACGAGGCTGTGTTTGGTCCTCGACAGGGCTTCCGATGTGCCGCAGCTTTGGCGGACGTCGATGGAGACGGCTTGCTGGACGCCCTGGTGGGCCTTCAAAATGGCGGCCTCCTCGCCTATGGAAGCAGCACCGATTCCACCGTGGTTGACGCTGCACCCTTGGTGGAACCTGCCCTGCCCTGGCGGGTCATGCCCAATCCAGGTTACGAGGTGTTGCGATGGGAGAGCGGCGTGCCCTGGAGTGGCCGATTGGACGTCTGGAACATGGCCGGTCAACACGTGGCCTCAGTGCCTGTGAACCAAGCCTCGCGGGGCGTTGTGGACACCGAAGGATGGGCCCCAGGCACGTACGTCATCCGTCCTGTGGCGGCTGAATCAGGATGGCCCGCAAACAGCAAGGGCGCTCCCGCAGGAACGCCCTTGACTTGGATCAAGTTGCCCGAGTAACCGGGCAGTTGGTGAGATGGCTCAGAGGCTGAGGCCGTCCAACACGTGCTTCACGTCGCGCACGGCCGTCTCGCTCGTGGCGAGCAACGCCTTCTCGTCGTCGTTCAAGTCCAACTCGATGATGCGCTCGATGCCGTTCTTGCCGAGGATGACGGGGACGCCCAAGTAGAGGTCGTTCACACCGTATTCACCGGTCAACCATGCACAGCATGGGAACACACGGCGCTGGTCACGCACAATGGCCTCGACCATTTGGGCTGCAGCCGCACCAGGAGCGTACCATGCAGAAGTGCCGAGCAGGTTCACAATTTCGCCTCCTCCCTTCTTGGTGCGCTCCACAATGGCGTTGAGCTTGTCTTCGTCGATGAGTTCGGTCACAGGGATGCCGCCCACCGTCGTGTAACGAGGAAGGGGAACCATGGTGTCGCCGTGGCCGCCCATCAACACCGCTTGGATGTCCTTGGGGCTGACGTTCAATTCTTCCGCAAGGAAGGCGCGGTAGCGGGCCGTGTCCAAGATGCCTGCCATGCCAAACACGCGCTTGCTGTCCACCTTCGCCGTGAGGTACGCGCAGTACGTCATGACGTCGAGGGGGTTGGACACGATGACCAAGATGGCCTCTGGGCTGTGCTTCATGACGTTCTCCGTCACGGTCTTCACAATGCCGGCGTTTGTGGCGATCAAGTCGTCGCGGCTCATCCCCGGCTTGCGTGGCAGTCCACTCGTGATGACGACCACGTCCGACCCTGCGGTTTTGCTGTAGTCGTTGGTCGACCCCACTGTGCGGGTGTCGTACAAATTGATGGGGGCAGTTTCCCAGATGTCGAGGGCTTTGCCTTCGGCGAAGCCTTCTTTGATGTCCAACAAAACCACCTCATTGGCGACCTCACGGGTGGCCAACACATTGGCGCAAGTGGCACCTACGTTACCGGCGCCGACGACTGTTACTTTCATGAATAGAACGATTTGGGACTGCAAAAGTACCCAAACCACGGGGCTTCGTCCACGACAAGACGCATCTTTGTTCCATGACGCGTTCTCTCCTGCCCACTGTGCTTCCATGCCTCTTCCTCGGCGTGTTTGGTTTGACGTTCTCTCCTTGCATGTGGGCGCAGCCATCGGCCCGCGCTCCTCAAGGGCAGGCGTACGACAGGCCGCTGAACGCAGAAAACGCATGGCCTTCTGGAACGTTTGAGGTCGACTACAACCTCACCGACGAGGCAGGATTCCGTCACGGGAAATGGGTGCGCGTGTACGGCGATGGCGCCCTCTACTACGCGGGGGAATACCTCCATGGCACCCCTGTGGGGAGTTGGTGGTATTTCCGAGAAAACGGCACCGCTCTGACCCATGTGGTCCACCGAACCGACGATCCGACCCGCTCCGACGCGACTGTGTTTGCTGCAGATGGCCGAGTGTCCGCACAAGGCGGGTACCTCCATCCTGCCCTGACCCTGAAAGCCGAGATCCTCGAGGACCGCCCGGCGCCGCCTGCGCGTCACGGGGTTTGGTCGTTGTTTTCGTCCAAAGGCCACCTCACGGCGACCGTGCACTACGACGCTGGCGTGAAGCACGGACTTGAAGAACGGTACCTCCCCAGTGGGGCCGTGTGTGAGCGTGGACAGCACGACCACGGCGAAATGGACGGCGAATGGAACGCCTGGCACGACAACGGCCTCCTTCGCCAACGCATCACTTACCGCCGCGGCACCTTGGACGGCCCCTTCGAGGCGTACTACGGCGGAGGCGGAAGGCTGAGCGAGGGCGCGTATTTGGACGGCGCAGAGGAAGGAAGCTGGAAATTCTACCTCGAAGACGGTCGGCTTCAACACATCCACCGGTACCGTGCGGGGCAGTTGATCGAAACCATCCGCGTCAATGGCACCTTCACCCAATGGCATGGCGAAGAGCGTCCAGCTTCTGAATTCAGCTACCGCAACAAACTGCTCGACGGACCATTCCGCGAATGGCACGA
>WTJL01000044.1:5213-6534 GCA_011524845.1 Flavobacteriales bacterium
GACCACACCCATTTGGTGCGTCTCTCGGACAAAACGTGGGGCAAGGATTACCCCTTCAGCCTCGATGCGCCCGAACTCTATTTGTCGGAACGCGCGGTGGAGCGACGCACGCGCCAAGGCATCGAGGTGGACAGCTTGGACCTTCCCGTCTCGGCGGACGTGGTGCAGGGCCTCAACGCCCTCGCGGATTGGGAGGTGGTGCACGCCTCGAAGTGGATGTCGTCGGTGACCGTGGTGGCCCGCGACAGCACGGCCGACCTCGATGCCCTGACAGCCCTGCCGTTCGTGGCCGACGTCAAGCGTCTTCGCCCCTTGCGCTCTCACCTGCGCCTCGACCTCCACGACAAACCACACCCTGCCTCCAAAGACCTGCTGCCATCCACCGCCTACGGCGAAGGCTGGACCGCACTCAACCAGTTGAATGCCTCGTCCTTGCACGCCCTTGGTTTCGACGGCCGTGGCATGTGGATTGCGGTGATGGACGCTGGGTTTGAAGGGGTCCTTGACCTCGAGGCGTTCGAATCCTTGAGGACGTCAGGAAGGGTCGTTGCCCCTGAGAACGCGAACGTGGCCTACGGGGGGAACGACGTGTTTGGGCATCACAGACACGGGGCTTCTGTGCTCGGCACGATGGGCTGCATGTGGGAAGATTCCTTGATCGGCACGGCCCCTGGCGCCACGTATTTCTGCTACATCACAGAAGACGTGACCCAAGAACGCCTCCTCGAAGAAGAGCATTGGATTGTGGCCGCCGAGCACGCCGATTCCTTGGGGGTGGATTTGATCAACACGTCCTTGGGATACAGCATGTTCGACGACAGCACCTCCAACCATGCGGTGGAGGAATTGGATGGCCACACCGCCCGAATCAGCGTGGCTTCTGGCATTGCCGCGTCGAAGGGCATGCTCGTGGTGACCTCCGCAGGAAACAATGGAGACGACCCGTGGCGCGCCATCACCTTCCCCGCCGACGCCCATGGAATTCTGAGCGTGGGGGCGGTGCGGGCCAACGGCAACCATGGCTGGTTCAGTGGGTTTGGCCCCAGCCAAGACGGGCGGGTCAAGCCCGAGGTCATGGCGCTTGGCGTGTCCACCCCATATCCCCGGTTCGACGGAAGGGTCGGACGAGGCAATGGGACCAGCTTTGCGTCGCCCATTCTCTGTGGGGCAGCGGCTTCTCTTTGGCAGGCCCACCCGTCCGCCACTGCCCAGCAAGTGAGGCAGGCCATTTTGGAAAGTGCCCACTTGTACAGCATGCCCAACGACAGCATGGGGCATGGCATTCCAGACATGTGGAAGGCCCACCTGTGGTTGACCGACC
>WTJL01000044.1:6634-8916 GCA_011524845.1 Flavobacteriales bacterium
GTACCTGTTGACCTTGAGCTCCGAGGATGCCACGTGGCGGGAAAGCGCTCCCTGCATGGTCGTGACGCCCGCGCCCTGAACCGCTCAAAGGTCTTCCGAACTCAGTATCCGTACTTGTCGCCCCAACGGGCTTTCAACCACGCCAGGGCCGCCTCCTCACGTGGGTTGTTGCCCGGCCGGTAAAACGTGGTGCCCTCCATGCCTGAAGGCATGCACTCTTGCCCACTGAAGCCGCCTTGCGCGTCGTGGTCGTACGCGTATCCTTTTCCGTACCCTAGGTCCTTCATCATTCCCGTCGGCGCGTTTCGAAGGGCCAAAGGCACGGGAGCCTCCCCATGTTCGCGCACCCAAGCCTGCGCCTCCCCAATGGCCTTGTAAGACGCATTGCTTTTCGCGCTGGTCGCGAGGTACACGGTGCATTGGGCCAAGACAATTCTGGATTCTGGCCAACCGATGCGCTCCACCGCTTGGAAGGTGTTGTTGGCCAACACCAACGCGGTTGGATTCGCGTTGCCAATGTCCTCCGACGCCGCGATCAGCAACCGACGGGCAATGAATTTGGGGTCTTCGCCTCCTTCCACCATTCGGGCGAGGTAGTAAACTGCCGCGTTGGGATCGCTGGCCCGAATGCTTTTGATGAATGCGCTGATGACGTCGTAATGGGCCTCTCCCCCTTTGTCGTAGTTGGAATGTGGATTCTGGACCCGCTCGGTCACCGCTTCGTTGGTCACAATCAACCTTCCTTCCGCGTCCGGTTCCAGCCCGTCCACCACCAATTCAAGCGTGTTGAGCAGCCTTCTCGCATCTCCGCCACTGGCGCGCAACAGGGCCTCTTGCTCCGCGACGACGACCTCGCGTTGGGCCATGCGTTCGTCCTCGTTCAAGGCGCGCTGAACCAACCCCATCAGAACCTCGGTGGACAGAGACTCCAGCACGTAGGTTTGGCATCTGGAGCGCAAGGCCGGGATGACTTCAAAGGATGGGTTTTCTGTGGTGGCACCAATCAAGGTCACGGTGCCTGCTTCCACCGCGCCGAGCAAGCTGTCCTGCTGCGATTTGGAAAACCTGTGAATCTCGTCGATGAACAGAAGGGCCCGTCCGGCAAACATGCCGTCTCGTTTGGCCGAGTCGAGCACAGCCCGCACGTCCTTGACTCCACTGTGGATGGCGCTGAGCGCGTGAAAGGGACGGTCCGACTCTGCGGCAATCAGCCTCGCCAACGTGGTTTTCCCGACCCCTGGCGGCCCCCACAGAATCATGCTTGGCAACGTGCCTGCCTTCATGGCCCTTCGCAACACAGCGCCGTCTCCTACAAGGTGCTTTTGTCCTACGTATTCGTCGAGCGACTTGGGCCGCATGCGCTCTGCGAGGGGGGCGTGACCTTGCATGCCGCGAAGTTAGGGGAGCTCTGCGCTGTGACGGCGAGGATGGCGAGGTTGTCCTTCGGGTCGACGGTGCTTCCATCGCTTGTGGGACCACAGCCAACGGGCTGGATCCATGTGAATTTCACGTTCGAGTTTGGCCAAACAACGGTCCAACACTTCTCCCTCCTCCAAGGCGCTCACATCGTCCGCGATCAATTCGTAGGTCAACGCGTACTTCCATGGGCCTTTTCGCCGGATGCTCGCATACACCACCGCCATGTCGTACATGTGGGACCATTGCTCCAACCCGTAGAACACCGCCGTCTCAGTGCCCAAAAAGTCCGTCCACCAACATTTGGTCGGGTCCGCGGGACTTTGATCAAAACCCATGACGACGGCCACTGGATCTCCGTGCCGCGCGACGTTCATCCAGGCCCGTCCCTCTTTGGTTCGGACCATCTCCAGCCCAAACCGACTCCTTGACTCGCGCATCATTTTTTCTGCGCGCTTGTCGCTGAGTTTCTTGTACAGCGCCATGGTTCGGAACGGCAGATTTTGGTTGAGCGTCAACGCGCTCCACTCCCAGTTGTTCATATGCCCGCCTGCCACCAAGACATGTTTCCCTTGGCGGTGAAGCGCCTCCATCACCTCTTTCCCGTGGTGCACCATGCCGGCATCGACCTCGCGTCGAGACATGGAAAACAACTTGGCAGACTCCACCAACAGCTGGGCAAAATGCCGCTGAAACTGAACGTGTTTCCAACCTCTTTGCCACGCAGACCAATGCGGAAAGGCTCGCTTCAAATTGCTTCGGACCACTCGCCCCCGGTACCCCCCCATCAACAAAGAAAGCACGGTGAGTTTCCATGCCACCACCGTCAGCATCCACTTGGGAAGCCGTCCAAGCCAAGCCAGGTA
>WTJL01000225.1:0-1560 GCA_011524845.1 Flavobacteriales bacterium
CCCATTGAATTGCACCCATGAGGCAGCTAAAAATCACCAAGCAGGTCACCAACCGAGAGACTGCATCGCTTGACAAATACCTCCAGGAGATTGGGCGTGTTGACCTGATCACAGCTGAGGAAGAAGTGGAGCTCGCTCGAAAAATCAAGGCGGGCGACCAAGCCGCTTTGGAGAAGTTGACCAAAGCCAACCTTCGTTTCGTGGTCTCGGTGTCCAAGCAGTACCAAAACCAAGGCTTGTCTCTGCCCGATTTGATCAATGAAGGCAACCTTGGTTTGATCAAGGCGGCCCAGCGTTTCGATGAAACCCGTGGTTTCAAGTTCATCTCGTATGCCGTGTGGTGGATCCGTCAGTCGATCCTCCAAGCACTCGCGGAGCAGAGTCGCATTGTGCGTCTTCCCTTGAACAAGATTGGGTCCATCAACAAAATCAACAAGGCGTTTGCACGTCTTGAGCAAGAATTTGAGCGTCCTCCAACCGCCGCAGAATTGGCAGAAACGTTGGACATGACCTTGGACGAAGTGAAGCAAAGCATGAAAAATGCTGGGCGTCACGTGTCCATGGACGCGCCGTTGAAAGACGGGGATGAGAGCTCAAGCAACATGTACGATGTCTTGCAAACAGGCGACACCCCAAGTCCCGACACGGACTTGATGACGGAGTCGCTTCGCAAAGAGATTGAACGTTCGTTGCGGACGTTGACTCCACGTGAAGCCGATGTGGTGCGCTTGTACTTTGGGTTGAATGGGGAGCACCCCATGACACTTGAGGAAATTGGCGAACGCTTTGATTTGACACGTGAGCGTGTCCGCCAGATCAAGGAAAAAGCCATTCGTCGCCTCAAGCACACGAGCCGCAGCCGAATCCTGAAGGGATACCTCGGCTGATTCAATCCTTGAAGCGCTCTGCGTCAGGCTTCAAAGAATGCCAGAGATGCAGACTTGCCAGCGTTCGATAAGGACGCCACACCAAAGCCCGCTGGTCGTAGACCGCGGGTTTTTGTTTGGGCGCCACAGCCAGGTGCCGTTCCATGGCCACGCGGAGACCCAAGTCACCACTCGAAAAGACGTCCGGCATGGCCAGGCCAAACATGGCATACATGTCGATGCTCCAAGGTCCCAACCCCTTCAATCCCAAAAGCACGTCTCGGACGACCTCCCAAGGAGCGTCCAACAAGGCATGCAAGTTCACCGCTTGGGGCCCCGCGAAGTCGGCAATGGCGAGCACACTCCGGCATTTTGCGCCACTCAATCCTGCGCCGCGCAAGGCATCGTGACCGACAGCCTGAACGCGCTCCGGCATCACATGGCCGTCGAGCACAAGTTCAACCCGTGACATTACGGTGGCGGCTGCCTTCACACTCAACTGCTGGCCAGCGACAATCCTCACCAATGCTTCAAAGGGTGGGCTAGGGGAAGGGACGGTCAATAGAGGGTGACGCTCTATGACGTCATGCATTGCCGGGTCATGCTTTTGCACAAGGGCACGAAACTCTTGGTCCATTCGTTCCATCATCGATGCAAGTTGAACATCTTTGCACCATGCGTCTTGCTTGGCCCC
>WTJL01000225.1:1660-8884 GCA_011524845.1 Flavobacteriales bacterium
TTGGAGTCTGGCCTCGTCAGCCAATTCAGGGTGAACGTCAACGGAGCTCCCGTCACCAACACTGCCCAGCCGGTCCGGGATGTGCCTTTGCAGCCAGGAGACAGCATGTACGTGTTTGTGGAGGTGACGGTCGACCCTGACGATTCTTTTGGCGATGTGCCGTTTTGGGTCATTGAGAACCTGAGGTTTTTGACCAATGGCAACGAGCAAGTGGTGAAGCTCATGGCACGAGGACAAAACGCTGTGTTTCATGGCGGCCCCGGACAGTACACCACGTTGGCATGCGACGAGGTGTGGAGTGCGGAACTTCCGCATGTCATTTACGGCCGAATCTTGGTGGACCCAGGGTGCACGCTCACCCTTGAGCCAGGTGCGCGGGTGTACGGTCACGATGGCAGTGGAATTTGGGTGAGAGGAGGGACCCTCCTCGCTGAAGGTCAACTGGACAATCCGATCAGCTTTCAAGGCGACCGCCTTGACGACAATTACGAAGACACCCCTGGCCAGTGGGGGCTTTCGTTCGAATTGACCGACACCTTGAGCGGCAGCTTGGTGAACTATTCCGCCTTCCGCGGGGGCATTTGGCTGGACCGAGCCGTGGAGTGTCGATTCAACCACGTCACCTTGTCGCAAGCGACGGTGGGCCTGTGGGTCGACAGCGTCGGCACAGGCGCAGGCTACGCATTGGACATTCGAAATTCAGTCGTGACCCAAGCCGAATCCATTGGACTGTTGTCTCAAGCAGGGCACATCGTGGGCTTCAACAACCTGTTTTCGAATTGCGGCCAAGCCTGCGGGTATTTTGCGCTGGGTGGCAACATTCAAATGCATTTGAGCACGTTCGCCAATTACAGCAATGTGGGAGGAGGACTGAGGCAATTTCCCACGCTCTATGTCAACGATTGGTATGAGTCGGTTGGAGGGGTTGTGCAACTTCGTCCGTTTCAACCAGAAACTGAATTCAGAAACTGCATTGCGTTCGGCAACAACGCTGGGTTGACCGATTTCAGTGAAGTCATCGTTGATCTTTGGAATGCAGAGGACGTGTCGTCTCCTTTGTTCACATCCTCCGCCATCCATCACCAAGAGGAAAACTTCCCGGATGGTGTGATCGACGAGAACACGTCGGTCAACGACGAGCCGCCTTTTGTGAACCCCATAGCGGCTGATTTCCGCTTGGATGGCAACGCTTCCACATGGTTGGGGGTGTCCTCGTCGCCACCGTTCGACCCGTTCGACATCAGCACCGATTTGCTGGGGGAGCCTCGCAACACCTTTTCGCCGACCAAAGGGTGCTACGAACGCATGCCCTGAACAGGAAACCTTCTCGCGTCAAGTCTCGTAGGGGTATGCGGAACCTCAAGACATGACGACCAGCATCCTCGAAGCACTGATCCAATTGTTTGCCCTTTTTGCCGCCGGACGCGGGAAAGAGGGCATTGCGCTTGGCCGTGCGCATGCCGCTCGGTACATGAGGAACCAGCTGCCCAAAGCTTGGGCAGACCAAAGCCTTGAGCGTTTCGATGAATTGGTGGACCAATTTCAACGCATGCCCGGCAACGGAGAAGAGATGCGTGCCAAACGCCTCGCCAAGTTGAGTGTCAAGCTTCTTCGTACGTGCAGTCAAATCAACAAGGGGCTGGAATGGCATGAGAAGCACGTGGTGGTGGTGCGGTTGTTGGAATACCTCCACGAAGTTCCCGACCACGAGACTGGAAAGCTCTTTCTCAAAACGGTGTCGGAGAGTTTCTCCATTGAAGAAACCCGTCTTCTCGCCCTGCAAAGCATGGTCGACCAACCTGTGTTGGGAGACCACGACGAGACCGAGCTGTTCGAGCTCAACGCCTCTTTCTTGGGTCGCCGATTTGGCGGCAACATGGTCGGGTTGCACTTGGAAGAGGGCAACCTGTTCTTGCTTCGGGCTGCAGATGAAGGTGTCCTCCGCGTCAACCACCAAGACATTCAGTCGGGGATGGTGGCCTTGTTGGCCCCTGGAGGAACCTTGCGAGACAGCTTGGGTTCAGCCTTGTTTCACAGTGAACTTGTGGCGCACCGACAGAAGTCGTTGAGCACCCAAGAGCCCATTGTCATGCGGGCGGCCGATGTCAGCCACTACTTCTCCTTTCCCAAGGAGCAAGCGTTGCACCAATTCAACTTCCAAGCCGAAGGAGGCCAGCTCGTTGGCATCATGGGGGGGAGTGGGTCTGGAAAGTCCACGATGCTGGGCGTGCTCAATGGCACCACTGAGCCGACGTTTGGGACCATCACCATCAATGGTCTAGACATCTACCAAGAAAGGGAACAGGTGTCCGGTTGGATCGGCCATGTGCCGCAAGAAGATGTGCTCATCTCGGAATTGACCGTGCGCGAAAACCTGGCCTTCAATGCTAAGCTCAGCTTGGGAACCATGAGCGAAGAAGACCGCAACGAACGCGTGGACGAAGTGCTCACGCAATTGGGCCTGTGGGACATTCAAGATTTGCGCGTGGGGTCGGTCCTTGACAAAGTCATTTCTGGTGGACAGCGGAAGCGCGTCAACATCGGTCTCGAATTGCTTCGGAAGCCCCCGGTGCTCTTCTTGGACGAGCCCACAAGCGGGCTGTCGAGCCGGGACAGCGAGCAGATCCTCGACATCCTCAAAGAATTGACCTACGGAGGACAATTGGTGTTTGCTGTGCTGCACCAACCGAGCTCGGACCTCTTCAAGATGCTTGACCGTCTGTTCATGTTGGATGCTGGCGGCCATCCCATCTACTGGGGAAATCCCCTCGATGCGGTGCGGCACTTCAATGCCTTGGCCAGTCGCGTCCATGCAGACCAATGCGAATGCAGTGCCTGTGGCAACGTGAATCCTGAACAGCTGTTCGACATTGTCGAGGCCCGAACGGTCGACGAATACGGCCGCAAGACCCGGACACGCCGCACCTCGCCCAAGGAATGGAACGACTTCTACACCATCATGCTCGGCAACACCTTGCCGGCAGAAGAGAAGAGTCTCAAGCCATTGAAGCGTCCTTCAAAGGTCGCCACAGGCTGGGGGCAGTGGAAGACGTTCTTTCAGCGCGACGTGTTGACCAAGCTCCGGAACAAGCAATACCTCCTCGTCAATGCCCTCGAAGCACCAGCGCTTGCCATGCTGCTGGCTGGATTCATGCGGTTCACCGAACCAGGTGCCGACTACACGTTCAGGGCAAGCGAAAACATTCCGCCGTTTCTCTTCATTTCAGTCATCGTCGCCCTCTTCCTCGGCTTGTCCGTCAGTGCAGAGGAAATCCTTCGGGACCGCAGTTTGCTGAAGCGCGAGCGATTCTTGAACGTGAAGTGGCACCACTACGTCCACGCCAAAATGGCCGTGGTGGCCTTGGTCTCGTTGGTGCATGCCATCGGATTTGTCGCTGTGTCCCACGCCATTTTGGACATGCCGCAGTTCTTCTTGACCCACGCGCTTGTGCTGTTCGTGGTTTCCTTGTTTGGCAACGTCCTTGGCTTGGTGATTTCGGCGTCGTTCAAAACGGCGAAGGTCATTTACATCGTCATCCCGTTGCTGGTCATTCCCCAGATCATTTTTGGGGGCGCCATCATTCGATTTGAACGATTCAACGCGTCGTTTACCCAGCCCGATGCGGTGCCGTGGTTTGGCAATGTGATGGCCTCTCGGTGGGGATTTGAAGCCCTCGCCGTGGACTTGGCACGCAACAATCCGTTCGACACGCACTTCGCCATGTGGGAAGACCGAATCTACCAAGCTGGATGGCGCCGCGACTTCTGGCTGGCCGAATTGAAGCGCATCGACGACCGCTCCTTGCTGACTTCAGAACTGGAGCGCAGCGCAAAAGAACTTTCAGAGTGGGAGGGGAGGCCCTTCGATTGGGGCTTTGCCACACCAGAGGATGTGGACTTTGGCGCCATCAAGGCCCGATACAACACCCATTACGGGGAAGCGTTCAAGGCCAGAAACGACATCCGACATGTCCTCGCCACTTCAGACGACTTGGTCGCGCTCAAAGGACAATCCCACAACGACGAATTGTGGGAATGGGTCTTGCAAGACGACCGAAAAAAGCGTGCGGTGTGGGTGAACGGTGAGGTGATTCAAAAAGCAGGGCCCATTCATCGCTCTTATGTGGAGTCCAAGGGATTGGATGCCACGATGTACGCCCCTTACAAAACCGTGGCAGGCACCACGACGTCTACCCTGGCGTACAACGTCTTGATGCTGTTGGCCATGAGCCTGGTCATGTGGGCGAGCCTGCTGATTCAGCCATGGCTGTTGTCCAAGCCTTGGAAGCGCGTCAAGCGTCCGGCGACGTCTCCACAAGTTTGAAGGGCAGTTGGATGATGGCTGCGTAATCTTCACCAGCCTCCTGCATGTCCTCGTCTTCCTCTTCGTAGTACCAAAAGACCTCTGCCTCGCATGGGCTTTGTTCGATGCGCTTCAAGAGGTCCATCAAACACTTGGACGAACTTGTGTTGAAGTATTCAAGCTTGATGTGCACTTCCACAGATCCCGGACCACTCGCGCAGAAGGCATCCGCCCATGAGAGCAGCCCCTCGTAGAATTGAATGGAATTCTCGGGGATGCTCCTACCCGCCAAAGTCAATTTCTTGTCCAACACCAAAAAGGACACCTCAGGTGTCTTGGACGTGCGCTCAATGATCAAATCCTCCATGGCAATCAAGGGGTTGGGTGAATCCGGACGTGAAGTACGAAGTACGATTGTTGGTTTCCGCAAGGTATAAATTCTGTGTGGATGCTTCCGCCACTGCACGCACGAAGGTCCAAGAAACCCAATCCAGCTCCACCTTTCTCGGTGCGTTCCCCGTGGGCCAATTTGGCCAAGCGTTCCTGACGAAGCTCCGTGTGGGGGATGCTTTCCGCGTGATCAATGGCGGCTTCAAGCACTGCTCTTTCCTTGGCGTTGACCACATTCTGTGAAGACAGCAACACCGTGCCGCTTTCCTCAAGCACACACGCGAACTCCGAGGACCGCGCATGCTTGACCAGGTTTTGCAACATCTCAATGGCCGCGCGGACGACCCTTTTGCGCGGTGTCAAGGGCCACGAGGCTTGCGTCACGAGATCTTCAATCCAACCCAACAACACATCGGTCTGCCGTTCCTCAAGGTCAGAGACCACGTGAACACCTGAGGCATTCGGAGTTTGAAGGAGGGATGGGGGAAGGTTCACAAGAGCGAGATTGTCACAAAGCCATCAAGTCCTGTCAAAGAACGTCGGATATGCCTCAATTTTGCCGGCACATGCCGAAGGAAATGCAAGACGACGTGTGGAAAACCGAGTCCGAATGGTTCAGGCCTTGGTTCAACCGTCCTGCCTACCACGTTCTCTATGGTCACCGGAGCGAGCAAGAAGCCTCGGATTTGGTCCATCGATTGGTGGAAGGAGGTCACTTGGGTCCAACCGGCAAAGTGCTCGATGCAGGATGTGGTGCTGGCAGACACGCCAGAGCGTTGGCGAGCAAGGCATGGGAGGTGAGCGCCTTTGACCTCAGCGAGGCGAGCATCGCCAGCGCACAATTGAAGGACGACGGACAGGTCCAATTCCAAGTTCTCGATCTGAGAGAGTTGGAACGGCAAACCGATTGGACAGGACACTTCGATGTGGTGACCAATTTCTTCACGAGCCTGGGGTATTTCTCGACGACTGAAGAGCACGATTCGGTCATTCGAGGGTTTGCCACTGCCCTCAAACCAGGAGGGCTGCTGTTGTTGGACTATCTCAATGTGGAGTCGGTGCGTTCGGGACTTGTCCCGTTCGAACAAGTGGATCGCCAAGGCACCTTGTTCACGATTCACCGTCGCATCCAGGGCGGGTGGATTGAAAAATCCATTCAATTCGAATGGGAGGGGGAGTCCGAGCACCATGTGGAACGCGTGCAGGCCCTTCACCTCAACGATTTCGAGCGAATTTTGAGAGACCACAACTTGGACATTGTCTCCACATGGGGAGATTACCAGTTGGGGCCATGGCACCCCGCTTCACCCCGATGCATGATCTTGGCCAAGCTTCAACCCCAAAATGAATCCTGACGCATGTTGTTGACTGCCCTCATCTTCTTGTTGGCCACCTTCCTCGGGGGCTGGGTGTTTGTCCTTCTCGGTCAGCGCGGCTTGGACAACCTCGGCGTCATCCTGTCGTTTGGAGGGTCGTTCATCATCGGCATGTGCTTCTTGCATCTGGTTCCTGAAGCCTTTGGAACCACGTCTCTCGCTGGTGTGTTTGTGATTGGCGGTTTCCTTGTCCAAGGACTCTTGGAATACCTGTCCAAGGGCATTGAGCATGGCCACTTTCACGCCCACGACCATGGAGAGCACTGCGAAGGAGAGTTTGGCTGGAACCGCTTGCCATGGGCGGCGTTGCTCAGTTTGGCCTTGCATGCCGCGCTCGAGAGCATGCCTGTTTTGGATCACAGCGGACACCACCACCATGAAGGGCATGTTCACGGACCGTTGTCCCTCGACATGATTGACTGGGGGTTGGTGACGGGCTTGGTGTTGCACAAAGTTCCTGTGGCCATGGTGTTGATGGCGATGATGATCGAGCAACACGTCCCCAAGCGCACGTCGTGGTTGGTGCTGGCGGGGTTTGGCCTCAGCCCTTTGTTGGGCATGTTGGCGTTTGAAGGCATTTTCCACGGTCTGTCGGCGGACATCGCGGTTGTGTTTCCCGCATGCATGCAGGCGCTCGTGGTGGGCATCTTGCTCCACATCGGCACCACGGTGCTGTTCGAAGCAGGGGACGGACACGCCTTCAACAGGAAGAAGTTTGTGGCCACCTGCGTTGGGTTGGGCACAAGCCTCGTGGCTTTTTTGTAGGCCTATCAACCCAAATAGCCGTCGAATGTAACTTTTCTTTCGACAAACGCGTAGTTGGTTTCGACATGAGACACTACCGCATTCACATCAGCACCTCCAAGGTCGAGACCATTGAATTGGCCACGTCGACGTTTTGCATCGACAAGATGTCGTACGGCTTGAATTGAGTCGGCCCTCAGGCGAACAAATCGGCTGCCAGACTCAACGATTGGTCCAACGCCGAAGCATTGGACACCTTCCAGAGGTGTTCCTTTTCCGCCCAATCAACCACCCACTCTGTGGGTGCATTTCCCACCAGGTCGTCTTGTGCGAAGGGGCATCCACCCACTCCTCGCAAGGCGCCGTCCATTCGAAAGCAGCCACCTCGGTGCGCTGCTTTGATTTTTTCCA
>WTJL01000005.1:0-4583 GCA_011524845.1 Flavobacteriales bacterium
TCTTCACCCAAAACCACGAAACCGCTGGCACCTGCATCGACCAATTGGTCAACCAGGTGTGCCGCGTCAACCTCAACGCTTCCTGCCAGCGCGGCCCCGACACCCTTCCCTTCACAGGCCGCAAGGACAGTGCCGTGAGCACCCTCAGCGTCAAGGCGGCGTTGCGCTCGTTCAGCATCCGAACGCTTGTGGCGTGCAACGCTTCTGAAAAGGACCTCGTGGAAGGCATTGTCGCGGGTGGGCACTCGGAATTCTCCAGCATGAATTACCTGCTCTGATTCGGGGTATTTTCGTGGCATGACGTCACGTGTCCTCTTCTTGACCGCCGTGTGTTGCGCGGTCTTCTCTTCGCAAGCCCAAACCCTGCCCGCCCCCGATCAGCTCGCCCTGAACGAGTTGGTTGCACTCGCAGAAGCCCATCCCGAGCCCAAAGCGCTCGTGGAGATTGCTCAAGGACATCCGGTGGCGTGGGCGCACGGACGAGCGACGGTGGGGTTCTTGGGGCGGTTGAGCGACGGCGTGTCTGAATCGACCTGGCGGACCTGGGCGGAAGACCAACCCTTCGTGTTCGCAGGCGCTTGCCGTGCGGGCATTGCCTCCTTTCGGGTCGACGCTTTTCACCTCGACGTGCTTGACGTCCTTCCCATGGACCTTGTCGAGCTCGCCTCCCGCGCGGTGCCCGACGTCAACAAAGCCCGCTACGGAACCCGTGTCGACAGCGTCCACGCAGGCCTGGATCTGCCCCAACCCTTCCACGGCGAAGGCGTGCTGGTGGGGGTCTTGGACTGGGGCTTCGACTACACGCATCCCATGTTTTACGACACCGCCATGACGGCGTCGCGCATTCGAGCGGTGTGGGACCAATACCGCCAATCCGGGCCTGCACCCAGTGGATACGGCTACGGCACTGAGGCGGATGTTCCAGGCGACATCGCGGCGATGGGAAGCGACACGGCCAACGTGTACAGCTACTCCACCCACGGAACCCACGTGGCCGGCATCGCCGCAGGAGGTGGGGCAGGCGTCGGTCTCACCGGGATGGCGCCCGCCTCTGAACTGTTGTTCGCGACGCTCATGGTCGACGAAGCTGCGGCCCTGGACGCCTTTGAGTGGATGGCCGGAATTGCTGAAGCCGACGGCAAGCGTTTGGTCATCAACAACAGCTGGGGCTTGCCGCAGTGGGGCACCCCAGATGGCACCGCGTTGAGCAACCAATTCATCGACGACCTGTCGGGAGATGGGGTGGTGTTTGTCAGTTCCAACGGCAACAACGGAGACAGCGACTTTCACATCGACCACACCTTCTCGGGACCTGGCGACACCCTGCGCTCTCGCGTTCAGTTCTACCCGTTGTCCGCCAACCCCAATGCATGGGGCCAAAACCTCACCCTCTGGGGCGAGCCTGGGGAGGCTTTCAGCGCGGGCTTCCTGCTCACCCAAGGGATCAGCAATGTCGTCGGGGCCAGCCCGATGTACCACACCGCCGACGGCCCCCTCGTCCTCGACACGATCCAAGTCACCAACGGAGACACCATCGTGTACGACGTGGCCATGGAGGCCGCGCACCCCAACAACGGGCGCCCGTTTCTCCAGATTCGGGTCCGAAAGGGAACGTCCAACCTGGCCGTGGTCCTACAAGCCACGGCGGACAACGGGCGTGTGCACGCTTGGAACCATACGCATCTGTCCAACGACGTCGGCAACTGGGGACAAGATTTTCAGGCGGCCCAGCCCACGTGGTTGGCCGGCGATCCGTACTACGGCATCCAGCAACCCGCATGCGGCCAAACCGTCATCGCCGTGGGTGCCTACAGCTCCGAATACCTCAACTCTCAAGGCACTGAGGTGGGCGGATCCCTCGCGTATTTCTCCACCTACGGTCCCACCTTGGACGAGCGGTTGAAGCCCAACGTCTCTGCACCTGGGGTCAACGTCGAGTCGGCGCTGAGTTCCTTCAGGGACGGTTCCTACAGCGTGACCAGCACGGCAGAATTGGATGGGACGACCTACGATTTTGGCAAGCTCTCTGGGACAAGCATGAGCAGTCCTGCCACCGCTGGGGTGGTCGCGCTGATGCTTGAGGCCAACCCCAACCTGACCCCCGGCGACGTTCGGACCATCTTGGAATGGACGGCACGCGAAGACAACGACACCGGCAGCCTTCCCGTAGAAGGCGATTTGGTGTGGGGGCACGGCAAGGTGACGGCCTCTCAAGCGGTGATGACGAGCCTTGGTTGGGTGTCCAACGTGGGCCTGCCCTATGTCCCGGCGCCTGAGGACGGACAGGAGCTGTTGGTCTATCCCAACCCTGTGACCGACGTGATGTGGGTCGCCGGCATGACCACCCTGCAAGGGACGTGGACCCTTTTGGACACGCAAGGCCAGATGGTGCGTTCAGGTGCGGCCACGCCGTGGTTCAAGGTGAGCGTGGAAGGACTGCCCGAGGGGCTGTACGTGCTCCAAACCACAGGCACCGACGGAGACGTCCGAACCGCCCGCATCGTCAAACGACACTGAGCGGATCCGTTCCGTCAATCGCAGGTGGCACCAAACAGGCTGAGCATCCCGAGGAGGTCGCTGACCCCCACGGCTTGGTCTCCGTCCAAATCTCCAGGACAGACGTCTTGCGTCACGCACGTGTGAAGCGCCATGGCCTGCATGCCGAATCCATCGGGGTCGGAGCAACAGTACGCCTCTGCCGTGATGAGGGTCGGGCCAAGTTCGAGGCAACGCAGTTGACATTGCTGAAACGGCAGATTGTCCACCACGTCCCCGTTCCCAAAGTCCATGCGAACGCAAAGCGCCTCGACATCCACCGTCGTTCCTGGAGGCATCTCGGGGCACACCGCCACCTCACAGCACACCACGCCGTTGTCCGACACGGTGTTGCCCAGCACCTCGACACCCAAGGCAAACATGGCCCCGTCTGCAATGCCGCACGCGTTGACCGGATCCGGGTCCACTGGATCAAAGGGGTCGGTCGCCACCCCAAAGCACGGCAGATCCACCGGCAAGCATTGCTGGACCACCACGGTTTGGGTTTCGCAACATCGCACCTCCAGACAGGCTAGCGGCACGTCTTCCGGCCCTTCCCACTGGAGCGGCTCTGGGTAGCAGTGCATCAACGGCAGGTCAGGAACGCCCGTGAATTGCAAGCTTGTTCCGTCGCCAAAGTCCAAACGAAGGCAGTGCACGTTGGGGTCAAATCCTAAAGGCAACAACCCGTCGAACAAGGCCATGCAGCCCAACAAGCAAGTGTCGGCGGGGGTGCCCGCTGTGACGGAGAAGTTGGGCAACGGCGTGTCCGTGCATTCTGCAGAGGACACTTGGCTGCCGCATTGGGCCGAATTCCACTCCGGAAGGCTCACGACCAGTGACACATCCGCGGAAGACACCGTCACCGGGCTCCCGACCCCAAGCGTCTGTTCCACTTCGATCGGTTCGTGGTGCAAACTGGTGTAGAGAGGTCGACTCGGGCAAGGGCTGAACCCTTGGGCCGTGGTGCGCACCGTCTCCACCCCATTGGACACTCCACCCGGTTCAGACCGGTACCCGTGCAGGCCATAGCCCGGAATCGAGTCGGAGGTCATCGGCAACGCCACCGTCGGCGACCGGAATCGGCCGTGGTTGTCCACGAAGGAGGACAACATGTCTGTCGGGGTGAGAATGGTCGCGTTGTTCTGCGGCACGAGGTATTCACGGCTGAAGTACACCACACCGTTGGCGTCGAATTCTGTCAGGAACGGGGTGGTGCCGTACAGGGCCAGGCCATTGGCGTCCTGCCACGAGCCCACCCGATGTTGACCGGCCATCACCCAACGACCTGGATGAGCCACCGACGGGATCAAGGTCATGCCTTGCCAGTTGTCGTCGGCGTAATCGGACTGCCAGGTTTGGCCCAAAACCACGTTGCCCTGGGTGTCCCATGTCGTGAACGCCCAGGTGTGGTCCCACGAATGGTTCACGATCTGATGAATGCGCTGGGAGGTGGGATCAAACCAAGCATCTCCTGAAAATCCACGGTGCTGCCCGGTGAGCTCCCTTGCCAATTGTCGTGCCCAGATCAATTGGCCGTCGGCGCCGTTGAGCACCACAGCGGACGCCTCTTGGATGCAGTCTTGCGTGTTGCTGCTGCCCGAGAAAAACACCTGTCCGTTGGGCATCGGCAAAGCGTGGTTGAAGGCGTCGTGGTCTTCGACCCCCACAGGATTGGGCGAGTCGTACAACCGGGCCCAAGACACGTTCAGATCTCCTGTCAGCCGCATGGCCAGGGCCTGCCGTGCACCGGCTCCCAAATCTTGAAGCAAGGTGGAGTCCCCGACAAAGCCACTGACGATCAACCCGCCGGCGTTGTCTGGCGTCACGTGAAGGGCCACACCCTCTTTCACCGCAGTTCCCTGGGGCGTCGAGATGGACACTGGAAACGCACGGGCCACGAGAAGGTCCAGGTCCCCGTTGAATTTCATCACCACGGGACGGCGCTGGCCGTTCAAAAGGGTGTGGCCACAGGCCACGTAGCCCGAGCCCTCAGGTTCGAGGTGCACGAGTTGAAGGTCTCCTGCACCAGAAGGGCGACGCAACGT
>WTJL01000005.1:4683-8831 GCA_011524845.1 Flavobacteriales bacterium
TTTTGGCGGCACAACCACCCTTCACCTGCACTGCAAGGTCTACCTTCGAGGTGCCTCATGCCGATTCACCCCCTTCCCACCTCCTTGTTTTTCCGCATCCGCGGCGCCTTCGTTCTGCCCTTGTTGTGGTGCCTTGGCGCCACCGTGTGGAGCCAAAACGTCCAGTTCCGGGCCGTGGTGTCGCCGGGACTCGAGCGCGCCGAGGCGGTGGTGCCTCACGAAACCGGAGCCTTCTTGGTGTCGACGAGCAAATTGCCCGACACCGAGCTGTTGCGCGGCTATGTCGTGCACTACGATTCTGAGCTGAACGTCGACTGGAGCCGCTTGCTGCCCTGCCCAGCGCTCCTGGAAGAAGTGCTGGACGCCTGGAGCGACGAGGCCGGCGTGGTCACCGTGTTGACGCAACGCCTGACGCCCCTCGAGGGCTACGAAACGGTCCTGCATCGGCTCGACTCGGTTGGAACGTGGCTCGGGGAATTCACGCCGTCCACGCCGCAGGGCTTCCGGGCCGCCACCAAGGTGACGTGGTTGGGCGACGACTGGATCGTGGGCGCTACGGGCACCCAACCCACCGCCGTGAACCTCGCCACAGGCGACACCCAAACCTGGGGAGGCGCACCTGGGGCACTCGACGAGGTCACCGACGCCACCGTGGTGGGCAGCTTGCTCGTGGCCGTGGGTTCACGCACCGAAGACGACACCACCGCCACGGCCATTTGGGGGGTGTATCCCCTGGGCCAAACCGCCTTTGAAATCGTCAACCCCGACCCCGAGGCGGGCGCGTTCAGCCGGGCGGATGCCGTCGCCTCGAACGGCACCAACTTTCGGGTGCTCCACAGCTACCGCCCTCCCGCCCCCGACGACCAATGGCTCCTGCACAGCATGCTGTCGGTGAGTCCAACGACCGGATCGACGGTCGGCATCCTGTATGGCCCGTCTGGGGGGCAACGGCCGGGACGGGATTTGGCATGGACGGAAGACGGGTGGGTGAAGTTGACCCAAACCGACGGCTTTGTCCTTCTCGATCGAAGCATGCTCCTCACGCATTACAGCCCCAACGGCACCTACCAAAGTCAAGGGGCGTGGGGGACTGCGTTTGAAGACGACCCGGCGCACGTCACGCAAGGAGCCGACGGCGCCCTGTGGGTGGCGGGAAGCACCCGCGGATTCGCGGGAGGCACGTGGGACGCCTGCGTCATGCGGTTGGACAGCGTCGGGCCTCTCGGTTCATGGGCGAGCGACATGATGGGGTTGGGCGTGTACAACGACCCCTTGTTTGACGAGGTCACCTCGGTGTCGGATGCCACACTCCACCACGGTTGGCACTGCAGCCCCAACCCTGCGTCAGAACGAACAAAACTTCGGCTGCCCGCTGGCATGGACGATGCCCTGGTTGGAAACGTGCGCTGGACGCTGTTGGACCCCCGTGGCCGGGCGCTGCGCCAAGGCCAAGGCACAGAGGTCGACCTCTCTGGTTGTGCACCAGGCATGCACGTCGTTCGGGTGGAACACCAAGGGACGCACATCCACGTGCAGGTGTTGGTGGAAGGCCGCTTCTGACGTTGCGCCATGCGCCCCCTTTGCACCATCTTCGCACTGTGAATCGCTTGCCTCTTTTGGTTGCCCAGCTCGTGGTCGTTTTGGCCCTGCTCTCCGCGTACGGGTGGGCGGTCAAACACCGCACCAAGGGCGACTTGAACTTGGGTTGGGCCAACCCTGTGGTGGACCAACTCTCCGGCTTTCCCGACCTGTTCAAGAAGTCGGTCAAAGAAGCCCAAACCCTGCCCCAAACCTTCGTGCCCACCCCGGGCGATTTTGCGCCTGTGAACCGTCTCGAACAAGACGTGTTGGCGCTGACCGCGTATTCCAATGAAGACGGTGGACGGAACATCGACCTGCGCAACTTGCGCAACGACGACCTCCTGCACCGCTGGGTGGTGCCCACAGATGACATTCCGGTCAAGCCGCATTGGCGCATCCATCACCCACTTCTCCTCCCAGATTCGTCGGTGATCTCTTTCATCACCAACCGCAGTCCCCTGTTCCGGCTGGACGCGTCGTCCAACCTCCTGTGGCGTCAAGACAGCCTGAGTTTCCACCACGCCATCAACGTGGACGCCCAAGGAGACCTGTGGGCGTGCGTGCAGCAATGGGAACGCGGAGGACGCCACATCGGCTACCGGGGACGCTACCTGATGGACGGCAAAACCGTGCATTTCTTGGACAACAGCATCGCCAAAATCGACCCTGAAACGGGCCACATCCTGTACACCAAGTCGTGCGCGGACATCTTGCGTGAGAACGGATTGGAGCACCTGATTTTACAGTCGGGGGACCCTCAAGACCCCATGCACCTGAACGACGTGGAGCCTGCCCTGTACAGCGGCCCCCACTTCGAGGAAGGAGACGTGTTCTTGAGCTTCCGAAACCTGCAAGCTGTGCTGCATTTCCGGCCCGCGACGGGCGAGGTGCTCCGCGTCATCGACGGCCCACTCGCGGCGCAACACGACGTGGATATTTTGGACCCCCACACCCTCGCCATCTTCAACAACGCGACGCAAGAAAACGTGGGCAAGTACACAAGCGGTGCCCACAAGTACCCCGTGTCCAAGGACCAAGTGGAACTCAAGCATTGGCACTCGCGCATTGAACGCTACGACTTGGCCTCCGACAGCTTCACACCGCTGTGGCCGGAAATGATGGGCCAAGAAGACATCATGACGTTCAGCGAGGGCCTGCAAGAGTTTCTGCCCGACGGCAGCGCCTTTTTGGAAGAACAAAACTCCGGCATCCTCTGGGTGGTGGGCGACGACGGTGTCCTGTACAAGGACGTGCATCGGTCGCATCACCCGGGACACCATCACCTGCCCAACTGGACCCGCATCATCCCTTCTGATTCATGAACCTTCCCCTCTACATCGGCCCTTCCATGGGCGCCGGCGCCATTGCCTTGACGCTGATCATTGGCGGCATTGTGGTGGTCTCGCTCGGCTACATCGTTTGGCTTCGCGTGAAGAAATTCCTCAAGAAGTAACGCCATGGCATGGGCGTGGGTCTTGCTGACAGCCTCGAGCTACGCCGCCTTGTTGCTGCTGCGCAGGAACGCACCGCTCCTGCACCGCTTGGCCATCCACAGCGTGGCCGTCCTCGACGGCATGCTCTCCGACGGTGACGACGACGCCAAACTCGAGGCCCTCGAGGCCGCCACTGGCCAACTTCTTCGCGCCCTCTTCTCCTTTCTTTTCCTGTTGTGGGTGGGTGCACTGTTGATCGGTGTGCCGTGGTTGTTTGTGGACGGATGGGAGCTGGACATGCTGCTCTCTTGGAAGGGCATCGTGGCCATGTCCTTGGGGGGCTCAGCCGCTTTTTTCTTGCCCCGAACCCTTCCGGGAGTGACTTCTGCCTCGGGCCTCGGTGCGTCCAGCCACTCGGCACTGGACCAGCTCCTGCACCGCATGCTCCTGAACCATCCCCACGTGCACATGCGCCTCATGCGGCGCGAGGTCCAGGGCTGGCGCAAGCGCGGCGGCAGCCCGCAGCCCGCATTTCTTTGGGTGACCGGCCTGGCGCGTGCCGGCACGACGAGCGTTCTGGAACGGCTCGTGGCCACCGGGGCATTTCACAGCCTGAACTACGCCAACATGCCCCTTGTTCTTGCGCCCGGGATGTGGAAGCGTTTCCACAACCCCGGCACCGGAGAACTGAAAGAACGCAGCCACGGGGACGGCATCCTGGTGGGTCTGGATTCCGCCGAAGCGCTGGAAGAGGTGTTCTTCCAAGCCATCACTGGACGTGAGTACGTGAAAGAAGACGGACTTCATGCGCACGACATCGACGACGCGCAGCACGCGGCCTACCTCGACTACCAAGGCATTGCCCTGGCCTCCGCGGAGCGCCCCGGCGCGATGTACATCGCCAAGAACAACAACGCCCTGTTGCGCTACCCTGCCATGCGCCGACTCAACCGCGAATTCCACGCGGTGGTCATGTTCCGGGAGCCCTTGTCCCACGCGGCCTCGTTGCTGGCCATGCACAGGAAGTATTGCGCCATGCAAGCGGACGATCCGTTCGTGCTGGAGTACATGGATTGGCTGGCGCACCACGAGTTTGGTCTGGGACACAAGCCTTTCCACTTTCCTTCCACCCAA
>WTJL01000212.1 GCA_011524845.1 Flavobacteriales bacterium
TGCGGACCTTCGGGCCAAATTCAAGCCTGAGGAGCTTCAGCAAGTCGCCGACGAGTTGCGTCAATTCATTGTGGACGTCGTCTCGGAAAAAGGCGGGCACTTTGGCGCCAGCTTAGGGGTGGTCGAATTGACCGTCGCCTTGCACTACGCCTTCAACACCCCTGAAGACCAAATCGTGTGGGACGTGGGGCACCAGGCCTACGGCCACAAGATTTTGACCGGACGTCGCGAGCGGTTCCACACCAACCGCCAGTACAAGGGCATCAGTGGGTTTCCCAAGCGCAGCGAAAGCGAGTACGACACCTTTGGCGTCGGACACAGCAGCACAAGCGTCAGCGCTGCCCTTGGCATGGCGGTCGGAAGCCGCCACAACGGACAGCGAGACGTGCAGCACGTGGCCGTGATCGGCGACGGCGCCATGACCGCGGGTTTGGCCTTCGAGGGCCTCAACCACGGCGGTGTGGAGGACACCAACATGTTGGTCATCCTCAACGACAACTGCATGTCCATCGACCCCAACGTGGGGGCTTTGAAGGAGTATTTGACGGACATCACCACCTCCCACACCTACAACAAGGTGAAGGACGAGGTGTGGGATTTGTTGGGTCGAATCAGCAAGTTTGGCCCCAACGCACAAGCCATTGCCCAAAAGGTCGAAAACGCCATCAAGAGTGCGGTTCTCAAGCAGAGCAACCTCTTTGAATCCCTGAACTTCCGGTACTTTGGTCCGGTCGACGGCCACGACGTGGAGTACCTGTCGAAGGTGCTCGAAGACCTCAAGGACATTCCTGGCCCCAAGCTGCTTCACGTGGTGACGCGCAAAGGTGCGGGGTACGCTCCGGCCGAAGCGGGAAGCGCCACCAAGTGGCACGCTCCTGGGCTGTTCAACAAAGAGACGGGCGAGATCTTGAAGGGAGGAGACGGCACGCCGAAGCCCCCCAAGTTCCAGGACGTGTTTGGGCACAGCATCATCGAATTGGCCAAGGCCGACCGACGCATTGTGGGGGTGACCCCTGCCATGCCTTCGGGATGCAGCCTGAAATTCATGATGGAGGAAATGCCCGACCGTGCCTTCGACGTCGGGATTGCCGAGCAGCATGCCGTGACGTTCAGCGCCGGCATGGCCACGCGCGGACTCGTCCCGTTCTGCAACATCTACTCGAGCTTCATGCAGCGGGCGTACGACCAAGTGATCCACGACGTCGCCATCCAAAACCTGCACGTCGTCTTCTGCCTCGACCGAGGTGGATTGGTGGGGGCGGACGGTCCCACGCACCACGGAGCCTACGATTTGGCCTACATGCGGTGCATCCCCAACTTGGTGGTGAGCGCGCCGATGGACGAGCAAGAGCTGCGGAACCTCATGTACACCGCGTCTCAAAAGTTTGACGGTCCCTTTGTCATCCGTTACCCTCGTGGAACAGGATCGATGGTGGATTGGCAAACGCCGTTTGAAGAGGTCGAAGTTGGACGTGGACGCCGCCTTCGCAACGGGGACGACATCGCCCTGTTGAGCATTGGCGCCATTGGCACGGAAGTGGCCGCGGCCGCCGACGATTTGAACAAGCGCGGCATCCAAGCCGCCCACTACGACATGCGCTTTGTCAAGCCGCTGGACGAGGTTCTCTTGCACGAGGTCTTCAGCCGGTTCAAGGACGTCATCACCGTGGAAGACGGGTGCATCCAAGGCGGCATGGGCAGTGCAGTGACGGAATGGGCCATGGAACACGGTTACGCGTCGAAAGTCGCGCGCCTCGGGGTGCCCGACAAGTACATCGAGCACGGCACCCAAGCCCAGCTCTACAAGGAGTGCGGGTACGACGCCGACGCCATCGTGCAGAAAGCCGCAGACATGTGCGAAGCGCGGGCCAACGCGGCCTCCGATTCGGGCATGCGAATTGCCTAAGCGACCCCTTTCCCGCGCCCTCCCCGTGACGTAGTTTCGGGGTATGGAAGACCCCATCGTCAACCGTGTCCAAGACAGTGGCTTGATCCAATTGGATTTGGCCTCCTTGCTCGCTCCGCCACCCACCGCAGAAGTGGACTTGGCGCAATGGCTTGAACAAGGATTTCTCTTGCGTGAAAAGCCCTTTCGCGAAGGGGTGGCCGCCATGGATGCTGC